>DATGGI010000160.1:0-13165 GCA_035308545.1 Usitatibacter sp. | reverse complement strand
CGAACAGCACCAGGTGCGCCAGTCCGGTCCAACTGCTCACGGCGAAGACCGCACCGGTACGCTCACGGCAGAGCGCAACCGCAGCCGCTAGCGCGCCAACGACATCTTCGTCATCGCGCACCGCGAACATTGCCGCCAGCGACAGAAACCAATTCAGGGCCCAGGCAACGAAGGCGATCAACGCGGCCAACGGCAGAAAAAGGAAAAATGCGACTCCGGGCTGAGGATTGGAGGCCGGAGATGCAAACCCGGCCAGGATCGCCGCTCCCACGATACAAAGGGTTGCAGCCAACAACACCGTGACACGAAGAAAATGAAGCCGCAGCAGCGCGATCAAAGAATTCCCTCGACTGTGACTGGAGGCATCTCTCTCGCCCACGCTTGAGACGCCTACCACAGCATCGAAACGTTTCCGAAAATATTCCAGCAGGTAACGAACGGTCGCGATCCGACCGACGGAAGCGGCCATCATCCAAAGCAATGCCAGAAGTAACGCTGCCACCATAGCCGAGATTACGGCGCGACTAAGGCTGCCGTGCAGGATATGCGCCATAGCTTGTCCTACAAGGTAGGGCTGCCGGCTGCGGAGAAACAGCAGTTCGCGGTTGCTGACCGGCAAGGTCTGGAGAAATTCAAAGAAACCGAAGAAGAACAGCACTGTCGCCGTGCCGCCCACGCTCCATCGCCATACGATCTCGGCCAAGGTCAATGAAGGCCGGCGGACCGCTGCGCGGAAGCCTTCCATCGTGGGCGAGACGAGTGACATGTCATTCAGGATATCGCAAACGCGGAGACGTCATACGTTGCGACCATCAGGGGCGTCCTTAATACAAATCGGTGATGCTGAAGCCCGTCACGAAACCACATACTTTGTTTACAACATGATCGTGCAACCGCCTTTGTTCATGGGGCATCCAGATGATTAGAAGTAGAAAAATCTAGAAGGCATGCGGCAAGTGGGGTTTGTCGTTTGCGCCAAGGTCCGCGCCGCGTGTACCCGTTCTTAAGGAGAACCAACCATGCGACTCATAAAATATCTGGCTTCATTGGTCGCCGTTGCCATGGTGCTGTCACTCGGAGCGCTTGCCAAGGATCACGATTCAGGAAGCTTCGATCTAACACAAGCTGCCCAGGTGGGATCGACCACACTCCAGCCCGGCCATTACAAAGCCGAGTGGACTGGTCCGAATGACGCACTGCACGTTGCCATAGTGAAGAATGGCGAGACTGTAGCGACGGCGACGGCGAAGATGAAAGAACTTCCGGCCAAGGCTCAAAACGGCGCAGTGGTACTGAGAACCACCAACAATCACAACCAGTTGGTGGAAGAGATCGACTTTAGTAACCGTACAGATGCGCTGGTGTTATCGGGGGTGTAAAGAAAAAAACGGGAGATGACTCGCGGGCGCGCAATGCGCCCGCTTTTTTGTCTTACTTTACGACTAAATTCACCAGCTTGCCGGGCACGTAGATTTTCTTTATGACCTGCTTGCCGGCGATCGCTGCTTTCACTTTTTCATCAGCCAAGGCCCGCTCAAGGACGAAGGCTTCCTCTGAATCGGCGGGCACGGTGATGCGGCTGCGCAATTTGCCATTGACCTGCACCGGAATCTCAATCTCTTCTTCCTTCGCCAGTTCCGCGTCATATTTTGGCCACGGAGCGCGCAGCAAGGCTTCCTTCTCGCCCAGCATCTCCCACAATTCGTGCGCTAAGTACGGCGCGAACGGAGCAAGCAACAGGACGAGATTCCGCTGTACCTCGGCGAGAAATGCCGGTGGGACCGTCTTCTTGGCAATGGCGTCTTCCGCCGCGTACAACACGTTCACCAATTCCATGATCGCCGAGATGCAGGTGTTGAAATGCCAGCGGCCCTGGAAGTCGTCGCTGACGCGCTTAATCGTCTGATGCAACTTGCGCTGGATGGCTCGAGCCTCCGGCGTTGCCTGCAGTGCGCCGGCCAATGCGGGTGAAACTGCGCCTGTTGGATTCTTCACGAAAAAGCGGTACACGCGCCCCAGGAATCGCTGAATGCCTTCAATCCCCGAGTCCTGCCAGTCAAGGTCGCGGTCGGGCGGCGCGGCGAACAGACTGTACAAACGTGCAGCATCGGCCCCGTAGCGCGCCACCATCTCGTCCGGTGAGACTGTATTGCCCAGGCTCTTCGACATCTTGGCGCCATCTTTGATCACCATCCCTTGCGTGAACAGGCGCTCGGCGGGCTCGTCGTTGGTAATCATGCCCAGATCGCGCATGAATTTTGTCCAGAAGCGCGAATAGATCAGGTGCAAGATCGCGTGCTCGACACCGCCGATGTACTGATCGATGGGGAACCAATATTGCGCGATCTTGCCGTCGAAAGGCGCACGATCATTGTGCGCGTCAG
This sequence comes from Usitatibacter sp., assembly GCA_035308545.1. Lineage (GTDB taxonomy): Bacteria > Pseudomonadota > Gammaproteobacteria > Burkholderiales > Usitatibacteraceae > Usitatibacter. Next base: position 10,781 of record DATGGI010000160.1, on the reverse strand, counting down.
TGTAGCGGTAGAAGTACCACGACGAGTCGACGAACGTATCCATTGTGTCCGTCTCACGCCGTGCTGGACCGCCGCACTTAGAACAGGTCGCGTTAACGAACTCCGGCACCCGACCAAGCGGAGAGCCGCCAGTCAATGTGATCTCGACTTTTTCCGGTAAGATCACGGGCAAATCTTTTTCCGGCACCGGGACGATCCCATCTTTCTCGCAATACAGCATCGGGATCGGCGTGCCCCAGTAGCGCTGGCGTGAGATTCCCCAGTCGCGAAGGCGATACTGCACGCGCTTCATGCCGAGGCTCGCGGCGTGGAGGTCCTTCGCCACCGCGTCGATGGCGGCGTCCTGCGCGAGGCCGTCGTACTTGCCGGAATTCACGTTGCGGCCCGGGGCGTCGTACTCGGGTTTCCACGCGTCCATCGAGTAGGGCACGCCCGAGTCGATCACCTGCTTGATCGCGACGCCGTATTTCTTCGCGAACGCGAAGTCGCGCTCGTCGTGTCCCGGCACTCCCATGACGGCGCCTTCGCCATATCCCATGAGCACGTAGTTCGCGACCCAGACCTCGACCTTCTCGTTCGTGAAGGGATGGAGGACGTACAGCCCCGAGGGCATGCCCTTCTTCTCCATCGTCGCGAGCTCGGCTTCCTGCACGCCGCCCTTGCGGCACTGTTCAATGAAGGTGGCCAACTCTGCGTTGCCTTTCGCGGCTTCCGTCGCGAGCGGATGCTCGGCGGCGACGGCGGCGAAGGTCACGCCCATGATCGTATCGGCGCGCGTGGTGAAGACGTTGAGGCCGGGTTTGCCGTCGTCCATGCGCTTCGCCGTCTCGGGCGCGTACGGCAGCGTGAATTCCACGCCGTAGCTTCGCCCGATCCAGTTGCGCTGCATCTGCTTCACCTGCTCGGGCCACCCGAGCGCGTCGAGCGAATCCAGGAGCTCGTCGGCGTACTGCGTGATCTTCATGTACCACATGGGGATCTCGCGCTTCTCGACGATCGCGTTGGTCCTCCAGCCGCGCCCGTCGATCACCTGCTCGTTGGCGAGCACGGTCATGTCCACCGGATCCCAGTTCACCACGCCGGTCTTCTTGTAGACGATGCCCTTTTCCCACAGGCGCAGGAAGAACCACTGGTTCCACCGGTAGTACGACGGATCGCACGTCGCGACCTCGCGGGACCAGTCGATCGACCATCCCATCGACTGGCATTGCTGCTTCATGTACGCGATGTTCTCGCGCGTCCATTTCGCGGGCGCGACGCCGTTGGCCATCGCCGCGTTCTCCGCGGGCAGCCCGAACGCGTCCCATCCCATGGGCATCAGCACGTTCATGCCGCGCTTGCGCAGGAACCGCGCGAGAGCATCGTTGATCGTGTAGTTGCGCACGTGCCCCATGTGGAGCTTGCCCGACGGATAGGGCAACATCGAGACGCAGTAGTACTTGGGTTTCGGCGAAGCGTCGGGGGCGTTGAAGACGCGCGCCTCGGCCCATTCCTTCTGCACTTGCGGCTCGATCGCGCGCGGGTGATAGTGGGGTTCCATAGAGGGAGAATTATAGTTTGAAAGCCGCTGAATCCGCCGGGCGGCATGATCCGTAGAACCGACAACAATCCCTCGCAAGGGAGGCGCACATGAGAATCGCATCCACCCTGCTCGCCCTGGCGCTCCTGGGCGCCGCAGCCGGGGCGTGGGCAGAGAACGCGACAGTCGAGGCGGTCCAGTACCCCGCCTGGCTCGATCGCGGCGGCAGCACCGTGCCGTTGACGCCCGGAATCGCCCTGAGGGCCGACGACAAGCTCCGCACCGGCGGGAACGCCCGCATCCAGCTGAGGATGGGCGAAGGCAGCACGGTGAAGCTCGGCGAGAACGCGCAGTTCGTGGTCGAGCGCATCGAAAGCCGCGGCGTGTTCCACGCGGCGCTGAACGTCCTCACCGGCGCGTTCCGCTTCACGACCGATGCGCTGCGCAAAGGACAGCAACGCGACATCTCAATCAAGGTGAAGAACGTGACGGCGGGCATTCGCGGCACGGACCTCTGGGGGAAGTCCACGGACGCGCGCGACCTCGTGTGCCTGCTCGAGGGAAAGATCAGCGTGGGATCCGAAGGGCACCCGACGGTCACGCTCGACCAGCCCCTCGATTTCTACCAGAAGCCGCGCGACGGCGAGCCCGCGGTCGCGAAGGTGGACCAGAAGCAGGTGGACATCTGGTCGGCCGAGACCGAGATCGCCGCGGGGGCGGGCGCGGGGCGCGCGGGTGGCAAGTGGAAGGTGGTCGCGGCCACGTATCCGGGGCGTGACGCGGCGCTCGCGATGAACCGGCTGCTGCGTTCGAGCGGCTATCCGTCGGAGATCGGCAGGCGCGACGACCTCACGATCGTCGTGATCCCGGGACTCGCGGGAGAAGCCGAAGCACGCGCCCTCATGGCGAACCTGCGGAGCGTCCCGGGAATCGTGGGTCCGACGGTGCAGGGACCGTAGCGAGGATTTTTTCCGATTTCGTTGGTGGGAGGGCCGGTTTTTTTGGGAAAATACCGGTTCTCCGATGGCTGATTTCCTCTCGAATCTCAATCCCGAGCAGCACCGTGCCGTCACGCTGGGCCGCGAAAGCGCGCTGATCCTGGCGGGCGCCGGCAGCGGCAAGACGCGCGTGCTCACCACGCGCATCGCCTATCTCGTCAACACCGGCGAGGCGAGCCCGGCCGGGATCCTCGCGGTCACGTTCACGAACAAGGCCGCGCGCGAGATGCTCACGCGCCTTTCCGCGATGCTGCCCATCAACACGCGTGGGATGTGGGTGGGCACGTTCCATGGCCTGTGCAACCGGATGCTTCGCACGCACCATCGCGATGCGGGCCTGCCGCAGCTCTTCCAGATCATGGACTCGGGCGACCAGCAGTCGCTCATCAAGCGGCTCGCGAAGGCGCAGGGCATCGACGAGGAGAAGTACCCGATCCGGCAGCTGCAGAACTTCATCAACAACTGCAAGGAAGCGGGGCTGCGCGCCAACGCGGTGGAAGCGGGCGACGACTTCACGCGCCGCATGGTCGCCTTCTACGCCGACTACGACGCGCAGTGCAATCGCGAGGGCGTTGTGGATTTCGCCGAGCTGCTGCTGCGCTCCTTCGAGCTGCTCACGAAGCACCTCAACCTCCTGCAGCACTACCAGGCGCGGTTCCGATACATCCTGGTCGACGAATTCCAGGACACGAACAAGCTGCAGTACAAGTGGATCAAGCTGCTCGCGGGATCGAACGGGTGCGTTTTCGCGGTAGGAGACGACGACCAATCGATTTACAGGTTTCGAGGCGCCGAAGTCGGCAACATGAACGAGTTCGTGCGCGATTTCGGCGTGAAGGAAATCGTGAAGCTCGAGCAGAACTACCGCTCGCAGGGGCACATCCTCGACGCCGCGAACGCGATCATCGCGCAGAACAAGGCGCGCCTGGGCAAGAACCTGTGGACCGCGGAAGGCAAGGGCGAGCCCCTCCGCATTTACGCAGCGGCCAACGACGACGAGGAAGCGCGCTTCATCGTGGACGAGGTGAAGGCGCTGCATCGCGAGGGCATGAACCTCTCCGACATGGCGCTGCTCTATCGCTCCAACGCCCAGTCGCGCATCCTCGAGCATTCGCTCTTCCGCGCCGGCATCGCCTACCGGGTCTACGGCGGCCTCAGGTTCTTCGAGCGCCAGGAAGTGAAGCATGCGCTCGCGTATCTGCGGCTCGCCGGCAATCCCGACGACGACACGGCCTTCACGCGCGTGGTGAACTTTCCGCCGCGCGGCATCGGTTCGCGCTCCGTCGAGCAGCTGCAGGACGCGGCCGAGCGCGGCATGGGAAGCCTCATGCACGTCGCGCGATCGGGAATCGTGACGGGCCGCAGCGGCGCTTCGATCGCGCAGTTCGTCGCGATCGTCGACGACCTTCGCAAGGCTTCGGAAACGCTCGCGCTGCCCGAGCTGATCGAGGAGGTCCTCGAGAAGAGCCGCCTCAAGGAGCACTACGGCGCCGAGAAGGACGGCCAGGACCGCCTCGAGAACCTGAACGAGCTCATCAACGCCGCGGCGCTTTTCGCGGAGGACTTCGAGCATGGCCTCGAGCCCGCGGGCGAGACCGGGGAAGAAGTCGCGGCCGTCGGGACGCCCGAGCAGCAGATCCTCGCCGGATTCCTCTCGCATGCGAGCCTCGAAGCGGGCGAACGCGAGGCCGCGGCGGGACAGGATGCGCTCCAGCTCATGACCGTGCACTCGGCCAAGGGGCTCGAATTCTCGGCGGTGTTCATCTCGGGCCTCGAGGAAGGCCTCTTCCCGCACGACAACAGCATGCTCGAGGACGGCGGCATCGAGGAGGAGCGCCGCCTCATGTACGTCGCGATCACGCGCGCGAGGAAGCGCCTCTACATCTCCTACGCGGGCAGCCGCATGCTCCACGGGCAGCCGCGCTATGGAATCGTCTCGCGCTTCGTCGAGGAAATTCCGGCGGCGCTCTGCAAGTGGATCGTGCTGCCGGAAAAGCAGTTCGAGAACCGGGGTCAGACCCCGAGCCGTGGCGATCGTTGGGGTCTGACCCCGAACTGGTCGTCCGGCGGTGGCCGGGCGCCGCAGGCCGATTCCGATCGTTATCGATCGCCGGGAGCGCGAGCCGGATTCGAGAAGAAGCGGCCCGACGAGCATCCCTTCGCGGTGGGCCAGAGCGTGCGCCACGCCAAGTTCGGCGACGGCGTCGTGATCGACTTCGAGGGGCGCGGGCTCGACGCGCGCGTGCAGGTGCGTTTCGCCACGGAAGGAACCAAGTGGCTGGCGCTGCAATACGCCAAGCTCACGGCGGTCTAGGCGACTCGAAGACCTGGTGGTACCCGATGTAGGTGCTGATGGCCATGAGCGGCAGGGCGACGACCAGCCCGAGCGCGTAGGGCAGGATCGCGACGGAGAGCATCACGACGACGCAGATCCCGTAGACGAGCAGCGCGCCGACGTTCGAGATCGACGCGTAGACGCTCCAGCGCACCGCCTGCGCCGTGCCCATCCCCTGGAATGCGATGAGCTGCGGCGCGAACCAGAGCGCGCCTTCGACGATCGCGAGGAGCGCCATGCCGAGGAAGAGGATCCATTCCTTTCCCGACACCGCTTCGGCGAACTGGGCGAGGTTCACCTCGGGCTCGCCATAACCGGTGTCGAGCACGGGCACGCCCAGCGACGCCATTCCCGCGAGGATCACGATCTTCGCCATGAGCAGGATCGCTCCGAGGTTCACCAGCGATTTCAGGTTGCGCCGGAATCCGCCGAAGAGGTCGTTCATCACGATCCGCTCGCCGGCCGATTGGCGGTAGGCCGCGATCGCGAAGCCCGCGAAGAACGCCGGTTGCAGGAAATGGGCCGCGACCACGCCCGCGTACGGGATGACGAGGAGCGCGAACGTGATCGCCATCCATCCCGCGCAAAGGCCGATCCACGCGGCCGGTGCCGCCGCGAAGAGCCGCCACGATCCCCCGAGCCACGACGCGCCGCGCGCGGCCGGAATTTCGGTGACCCTGACGCTTTCGTCCATCAGGGCGTGGGGGCGAGGGCGCGCGCGTCGCGGATGTGATTCTCGAGAAGGCGCCGGGAGAACGCGTGGTCCTTGGGGATCGTCATGTGCGAGTCGCGCGGGAAATAGTTGTAGCCCAGGCGCCCGAGCCAGGTGCGCAGCGCCGCCCTTCGCAGCATCACGGGCCACAGCTCGCGCTCCATGTCCTCGAGCGGCCGGTTCCTCTCGTATCCCGCGATGAACTCGCGGGTCCGCACGGGGTCCAGCGTCGCGTCGGGATTCACGCACCAATCGTTCACGCCGATCGCCACGTCGTAGAGCAGGACGTCGTCGCACGCGAAGTAGAAATCGATCACGCCGCCGTCGTGGTCGTTCTCCCAAAGGACGTTGTCGTGGAAATAGTCGCCGTGGATGATTCCCTGGGGCACGGAAGAGTCGTCGTTCGCCCCCTGGAAACGGTTCTCGCTCGTGATGAGCTCGTTCTCGGCGCGCGAGATCTTCGGCGCGACGGCCTCGGCGAAGCGCTCGCGCCACTCGTGTCCGCGCCAGTTGTCGAGGCCCGCGTCGTACTCCTCGCCCGCGACGTGGATCGCGCCGAGGATCTCGCCGGCGCGATGGCACCGCCTCGCATCGGGACGCGTCACCGGCGCGCCCGGAAGGCGCGACACGATCACCGCGGGCTTGCCGTTCACTTCCGCGAGCATCGCGCCGTCGTCGCGGCGCATCGGCGCGGGGCACGTCACGTCGTGGCCCGCGAGATGGTCCATCAGTCCCACGTAGAAAGGCAGGTCCGCGCGCGGGATGTTCTCGAAGAGCGTGAGGACGTACTCCCCCGTCGTCGTCGTGAGGAAGTAGTTCGTGTTCTCCACGCCCTGGGCGATGCCCTCGAGCTTTTCCAGCTCGCCCAGGGTGTAGTGCTCGAGGAGCGCGCGCGCCTCGTCGTCAGAAACCGGCGTGAAAACCGACATGCCTCCCCTTTTTTCTTAGAAGCGGAACAGCACCCACTGTGGCACGCGTATGTTCGGCGTGAGCGTGTCGTCCTGCTTGGTGAAGGTGCCGTCGCCGTGCATGTCCATGAGCACGTAGGGCTTGCCGCCCTTCGGCGTGACGCGTTGCATGTAGAGCTTCCCGTTGATGCGGTATTCGGAAATCTCGTCGTCGCCGTCGTGGCGGATCGTGACCTGGGGCTCGGGTTCCTTCAGGTCCTTTTCGGTGATCGGCGGCGGCTTGGGCGGATCGTCGAGCGGAACGGACCCGGGCGGTGGCGGCCGCGGGGCGGATTGCGCGGCGGCGTTCAATGCGAAGGCGAGAAGTGCGGCGGCAGTCAGAGTACGCATGGCGACCTCGAGGGAGGCGAAGTGTATCAGTTAGAGCGCCAATTCCGCCTCTCGTTCGGCGGGGGAAGGCTCGAATCCGCGCGCCTGGTAGTGCGCGAAGATCGCGTCGACCACGGCCTGCGGCTCGTCGATCACCTGGATCAGGTCCGGATCCTCCGGGCTGATCATCCCTTCGGCAAGCATCGTCCCGCGGATCCAGTCGAGCATCCCCTTCCAGTACTTCGAGTTCACGAGGATCACCGGGACCCGGCGGATCTTGCCCGTCTGCACGAGCGTGAGGACTTCCATGAGCTCGTCCATCGTGCCGAAGCCCCCGGGCATCATCACGAAGGCGCACGAGAGCTTCACGAACATGACCTTGCGCGCGAAGAAATGCTGGAAGGTATGCGAAACATCCTGGAAGGGATTTCCGTTCTGCTCATGCGGGAGCTGGATGTTCAATCCCACACTGGGGCTCGCGCCCTCGAAGGCGCCCTTGTTGGCCGCCTCCATGACGCCCGGGCCGCCGCCGGAGATCACGGCGAACCCCGCATGGGAAAGGCGCCGCGCGATCTCCTCGGCGAGCTTGTAGTAAGGGTGGCCCGGCTGCGTGCGCGCGCTGCCGAAGATCGCAACAGCGGGAGACACTTGCTGGAGATGTTCGGTGGCCGTGACGAACTCTGCGATAATTTCGAACATTCGCCACGCCTCGCGCGCCGAGCTCTGCGAGCGCTTCAACATCTGGGGATCCGACGGTTTCGGAATCTTGGGTGCGGTGATTGCCATGGGGACCTTGGCGGATTGAGATGAACGACGAAAAGAAGCGCCTCCTGCTCGTGGACGCATCGAGCTACCTCTACCGGGCCTTCCACGCGCTGCCGGAGTTTCGCAGCCCCGCGGGAGAGCCGACGGGAGCGATCCTCGGCGTGATCAACATGCTGAGGAAGCTCAAGCAGGACTTTCCGTCCGATTATATCGCCGCGGTGTTCGACCCCAAGGGCAAGACCTTCCGCGACGACATCTACCCCGAATACAAGGCCACGCGCCAGGCCATGCCCGAGGACCTCGCCGCGCAGATCGAGCCGCTGCTGGAAGCGATCGCGGCGCTCGGCTGGCCCGTTGTCGTGGTCGACGGCGTCGAGGCCGACGACGTGATCGGCACGCTCGCCAGGCACGCCGAGGAGCGCCACGGCTGGGACACGGTGATCTCCACCGGCGACAAGGACCTCACGCAGCTCGTGACCGACCGCGTGACGTGGGTGAACACCATGTCCAACGAGAAGCTCGATCGCGAGGGCGTGAAGGCCAAGTTCGGCGTGCCACCGGAGCTCATCATCGACTACCTCGCGTTGATGGGCGACACCGTGGACAACGTCCCGGGCGTGGAGAAGGTGGGCCCGAAGACTGCGTGCAAGCTGATCGAGCAATATGGATCGCTCGAAAACGTGATCGCGCACGCCGACGAAGTGAAGGGCGTCGTGGGCGAGAACCTCAAGAAGGCGAAGGACTGGCTTCCCACGGGCCGCACGCTCGTCACGGTGAAGACCGACGTCGAGCTTCCCTTCGTGGCCGAGGACCTGCTGGACAAGGGGCCGGATGTCGCGAAGCTCTCGAAGCTCTACGAGCGCTTCGGGTTCCGGACGCTGCGCGAGCAGCTCTCGAAGGAAGCCGGAGGCGCCGGATCCTCGATCGCGCCGGTACCGAAGCCCGCGCCCAAGGCGAAGGGCGGCGATCGCAACTTCGCTTTCCTCGCGGCCCCCGCGCCGATGGCGGACGCCGCGACATTCATCGATACGCGCAAGTACGAGATCATCCTCGAAGAAGCCGCGCTCGATCGCTGGATCGCGAAGCTCGAGGCCGCCGCGATCGCGTGCGTCGACACTGAGACGACGAGCCTCGACCCGATGCTGGCGGAGCTCGTCGGCGTCTCGTTCTCCGCGAACCCGGGCGAGGGCGCGTACGTTCCGCTCACGCACCGCTATGCCGGCGTGCCCGCGCAGCTTCCCGTCGCCACGGTGCTCGCGAAGCTCAAGCCCTGGCTCGAGGACGCCACGAAGAAGAAGGTCGCGCAGAATTCGAAGTACGACCGTCATGTCTTCGCCAACCACGGGATCGTCGTGCGCGGCATGGAGCACGACACGCTGCTCGAGCACTACGTGCTGGAAAGCCACCAGCGCCACGACATGGACGCGCTCGCGACGCGTTTCCTCGGCGCGACGAACCTTCTTTCCTACACGGACGTCGCGGGCAAGGGCGCTTCGTCGATTCCCTTCGACCAGGTGGACGTGCAGCGGGCGACGGATTATTCCGCCGAGGATTCCGACGTCACGCTCCAGCTGCACGGCGCGCTGCTGCCGCGCATCGAATCCGAAGGCAAACTGAAATTCGTGTACGAGTCCATCGAGATGCCGGTCTCCGGCGTCCTTCTCGCGATGGAGCGCAACGGCGTGCTGATCGACACCCAGCAGCTCGTGAAGCAAAGCGCCGAGCTCGGCCAGAAGATGGTCGATCTCGAGCAGAAGGCCTACGAGCTCGCCGGCGGCCCGTTCAACATGGGCTCGCCCAAGCAGCTCGCGGAAATCCTGTTCGACCGGCTGAAGTTGAAGGTCGTGAAGAAGACGCCCTCGGGCGCGCCCTCGACCGACGAAGAGGTGCTCGAGAAGCTGGCCGAGGACCATCCGATCGCCTCCACGCTGCTCGAACATCGCGGCCTGGCGAAGCTGAAGAGCACCTACACGGACAAGCTGCCGCGCATGGTGCATCCGAAGACGGGACGCGTCCACACGAACTATGCGCAGGCAGTCGCGGTGACGGGGCGCCTGTCGTCGACGGATCCGAACCTGCAGAACATTCCGGTGCGCACGGGCGAGGGCCGCCGCATCCGCGAAGCGTTCATCGCGCCGAAGGGATCGAAGATCGTGTCGGCGGACTACTCGCAGATCGAGCTTCGCATCATGGCGCACCTTTCGGGCGACAAGGGGCTCGTGGAGGCGTTCGCGCGCGGCGAGGACGTGCACCGCCACACGGCTTCCGAGGTGTTCGACACGCCGGGCGAGCACGTCACCAGCGAGCAGCGCCGCTACGCGAAGGTCATCAACTTCGGGTTGATCTACGGCATGAGCGCGTTCGGCCTCGCGGGCAACCTGGGCATCGAGCGTACCGCCGCGCAAAGCTACATGGACAAGTATTTCGCGCGCTATCCGGGCGTCGCGGCCTACATGGACCGCACGCGGCAGCAGGCGCGCGAGAGCGGTTACGTCGAGACCGTCTTCGGCCGGCGCCTGTGGCTTCCCGACATCACGTCATCGAACGTCGCGCGCCGGCAGGGCGCCGAGCGCCAGGCGATCAACGCGCCGATGCAGGGCACCGCCGCGGATCTCATCAAGCTCGCGATGATCGCGGTGCAGGGCTGGATCGAGAGCGAGAAGCTCGCCGCCAAGATGGTGATGCAGGTCCACGACGAGCTCGTCCTGGAAGTGCCGGAGCCGGAACTCGAGCGCGTGAAGTCCAACGTCGAACGCCTGATGATGGGTGTCGCGAAGCTCGACGTGCCGCTCGTGGTGGACGCGGGCGTCGGCGACAACTGGGAAAAGGCGCACTGACCGTGAGACGCATATCCGGCGCGTTCATCGTGGCGCTCGCGTTCGCGGCGCAGGCGCAGCTGCCGCCCAAGCCTTACGGCGCGGGCGAGACGCGCGGGCAGGTCGTCGATGCCGAGAGCGGCGCGCCCATCGCAGGTGCCGTCGTTGTCGCGCGCTGGGAATGGAAGCGTTATCACTACGTGTACGGCGGCGGCGGCCTCGACTACACCGGCCAGACGGTGCACACCGGCGAGGCGGTTTCCGCGGCGGACGGCCGCTTCGCGATCGGGCGGTGGGCGGCGATGAAGGCCGGAGGCGAGATCGACGAAGACATGCCGCGCCTTCTCGCATTCAAGTCC
>DATGGI010000159.1:0-4058 GCA_035308545.1 Usitatibacter sp. | reverse complement strand
TTCACGAGGCGCCATGGCATGAGCTCACCCGCGCGCGTCACGTGCACGGCGAAATGGCCGGCAAGGTCGGCGGGTTCGCTCGGCGTGCCGTGCTCGCGGATGTAGGCGGGCGATGCGAACAGCGCGGCCTGGATGTCGAGGACCTTGCGCGCGGCGAGCGCGTCGTCGTCGCGGAGCGGCCCGGGGCGTATCGCGATGTCGTAGTTCTCGGCGGCAAGGTCCACCAGGCGCATCGTCAAGTCGAGCTCCAGCGTGATCGAAGGATAGGCCGCGGAGAACTCGGCGATGAAGGACGAGAAGAACGTGTTGCTGAGGTCGGGCGGCATCGACACGCGAAGCCTTCCTCCGGGTTTCACGTTGCGGTGATCGGCGAGAGCCGCGGCGCCGTCGACGCCTTCGACGACGTGCCGCGCATGATCGAGCACGGCGCGTCCGGCCTCGGTCACGATGAGCTTGCGCGACGTTCGCTGGACCAGGCGCTCCCCGATCTGCGTCTCGAGGGCCGTCATGCGGCGTGAGACCGTCGATGTCGGAATGCCCAGGGCCCCGGCGGCACGAGACAGGCTCCCCGCTTCCACGACGCGGGCGAACAGCAGTAGGTCGTTTGCATCGAGCGGGTTCATGTCGGCAAGGATACTACTGGCGATATGCGCGTTCGGCGCCGCCACGAGCGCGCTCGCCGATACCCGTTTCGCGTCGTTCACGTTCGAGAACGATTTCTTCGCGGGCTACGACCGGCACTACACCAATGGCGTGCAGCTCGCGCTGCTCGCGGACCTCGACAAGGCGCCGGCCTGGTTGCGTTCGATGAGCGCGGATCCTCAGATGGTGATCGCGATCGGACAGCGCATCTACACGCCGACCAACAAGGACCTCCCCATACCCGATCCGAACGACCGCCCCTACGCGGGCTGGGCGTACGTCATGGGCGACATGCGCACGCGCGAGGGTCCGACGATCGATCACCTGAGCGCCACGCTCGGCGTCATCGGCCCCGCGTCGGGCGCGCGGCAGACGCAGGACGCGGTGCACAGGATTCTCGGCGAGCAATCTCCGGAAGGTTGGGATACGCAGGTACGCAGCCGGCCGACACTCATGATCGGCTACGAGCGAGCGTGGCCCAACGTGTGGCAAACGCGGCTCGGGTCGCAACAGATGGATCTCGGATTGCGCAGCGGCGTGAACATCGGGACTCCCCTCACCTATGCCGAGGCGGGCGCGGTCCTCCGCTACGGCGCCAACCTGCCGACCGATCTGCCCGTGACGCATGTCTCGCTCGGTCCACCGCGCGACGGTTATCGAGGCACCACGCGATTCGGCTGGTATGCGTGGCTGGGCCTGGATGCGCACGTGGTCGGCTACAACGAGTTCATCCAGGGACCGACGTATTCCGGCGGCCCGCGCGTCGAGCGCGAGAACTTCGGCACGGACGTGCAGGTGGGCATCGCAGCAGCCTGGCCGAGGGCCCGTGTCGGGTTCACGCTGGTGCAGCGCTCGCGCGAGTTCGTGGGCCAGCCAGGCGCCGATCGTTACGGCCAGCTCGTCGTGTCGCTCGCGTATTGAGCGAGCCGGGATCGAATGCAGAAAAAGGAACTGACAGTCACCAATCGCCTCGGCCTGCATGCCCGCGCGGCCGCCAAGGTTGTCTCGCTCTGCTCCCGTCATAGATCGAAGGTCATCCTCTTCGCCAACGGGCGGCGGGCGGACGCGCGCCATTTCATCGCGCTGTTGCTGCTGTCAGCAGCCACGGGAACCCGTGTCCTCGTCGAGGCCAACGGTCCCGACGAGCACCAAGTGATGACCGCGGTCACTCGCCTCTTCAGCGGCGGCTTCGGCGAAGGATAACCGTGCTGTGCCAAAATCGTATTCCGCGTCGATCCCCCGAGGGCCAATCCCATGGAATACCGCAAGCTGGGCCATAGCGGCCTGCAAGTCTCGCCGATCTGCCTCGGCACGATGATGTTCGGCGATCGCACCGACGCCGCGGAATCGGAGCGCATCGTCGCCGCCGCGCGGGACGCGGGCGTGAACTTCATCGACACGGCCGACGTGTACACGAAGGGCGAGAGCGAGAAGATCACCGGCAAGTGCATCGCTTCCGACCGCGACCGCTGGGTGCTCGCGACGAAAGTGGCGAACCCGATGCCTGCCCCGGGGGGCGACGATCCGAATCGCCGCGGCACGAGCCGCAAGTGGATCATGCGTGCGGTCGAGGAAAGCCTCGGGCGCCTGGGCACCGACTACATCGACGTCTACTACCTGCATCGCGACATCGAGGCCACGCCCCTCGAAGAGACCGTGGGCGCGATGGCCGATCTCATCCGCTCCGGCAAGGTGCGCTATTTCGCGCTCTCCAACTTCCGCGGCTGGCGCATCGCGGAGACGATGCGCGTCTGCGACCTCCTGGATGCACCGAAGCCCGTCGCGTGCCAGCCCTACTACAACGCGATGAATCGCCAGCCCGAGAACGACATCCTTCCGGCCTGCGCGCACTACGGGATCGGCGTCGTTCCCTATAGTCCGCTCGCGCGCGGAGTGCTGACCGGGAAGTACTCTCCCGGCGCGGCGCCCGAGGCGGAATCGCGCGCGGGGCGCAAGGACAAGCGCTTCATGGAGACCGAGTTCCGCGAGGAGTCGCTCGCGATCGCGCAGAAGGTGAAGGCGCAGGCCGAGAAGAAGGGAATGTCGGCGGGGCACTTCGCGTTCAACTGGGTGCTCGCGAACCGCATCGTGACGAGCGTGATCGCCGGCCCGCGAACGCTCGCGCAATGGAACGACTATGTCGCGGCGCTCGGCAAGAAATTCGACGCCGAAGATGAAGCGCTCATCGATTCGCTGGTGAAGACCGGGCATCCCTCGACGCCGGGCTACAACGATCCGGCGTACCCGATGAACGGGAGACGCGTCGCCTAGCGCCTGCGGTCACGACAGTGACTCGAAGGCCGTCCCGCGCACGACGCGGGCGTGTAGGACGTCACGTCAGTGCAACACGTTTTTCACGGCGATGAAATGGCGCGCGGGCACCATGCGGGCTCCCCCAACAGCACGGGAGTTCCGCGACCATGATTTCGATCACTCGAACGCTGATAACGGCGGCGGCGGCAGGCATCATCGCCACGCCGGCTCTTGCCGCGCATTCCGGCAGCACCGGATGCAGGATCCAGTCGCCTGGCGGCAACATCCAGCATGTCATCTACCTGCAATTCGACAACGTGCACCTGTCGCGGGACAACCCGAACGTGCCGTCGGATCTCGAGCAGATGCCGCACCTCTACAACTTCCTCAAGAGCAACGGCACGCTCGTGAACAAGCACTACACGGTGCTGATCTCCCATACGACCGCCGGCTTCACGAGCGCGATCACGGGCCTCTACCCCGACCGCATGGGCCTCACCGTCACAAATTCGTACGATTACTACAACCCGGCGACCGGTGTTCCCACCTTCACGTCGGCATTCAAGTACTGGACGGCACCCGTGGCCGCCGGCGTCGACAACACGCCGAACATGGTGACCACGGGCGGCAAGAACACGCCGGCGCCCTGGGTCACGTTCACGAGAGCCGGTTGCGACGTGGGCGAAGTGTCCATGGCGAACACCGTGCTCGAGAATTCGATCGCCGGCGCATTCAAGGCGGGCCCGACGGACCTCTTCTCCGCGGTCGCGGCCGGCGCCACCAGCATCGACCTCTTCAGCAACTCGGGCTTTCACGTGGGCGACACCATCGTGATCGACCAGGGCGCGAGCCAGGAAACGGCCATGATCGACCACTTCTCCGGCTTCTTCACCTTCCTCACGGCGCCGCTCAAATTCGCGCACGCGAAGAACGTCGAGGTTTGGGTGCCCGCGGCCGATCCGGTGAACCACACCGGCGACCTCACGACGACGTTCGGCGCGAACTCACCCCAGTGGCAGGAAGGGCTCAACGCGCAGGAAGCGCCCTTCGGTTCCGCGGCGGCGAACCTCGCGACCACCGACTTCGTCGGCATCGCGGTGCACTGCGGAAAGGGATCGTCGAATCTCTGCGCGGGCAACACGAATGCGGTCGCCGACATCCTT
>DATGGI010000158.1:0-3786 GCA_035308545.1 Usitatibacter sp. | reverse complement strand
TTGCGGGGCTTCGGTCGGCCCGCGAAATAGGCGGGGCTGCCGACGACGGTGAACCGCTGCTTGCGCCCGAACGCCACCGAGATCATGTCCTTCGGCACGCTGCGATCCAATCGGATACCGGCGTCGAATCCATCCCTCACGATGTCGACCTTGCGCGCTTCGGTCACGACATCGAGCTTCACTTCCGGATAGCGCTGCAGGAATTCCAGGAGGTTCGGCATCACCTGCTTGGCGGCTCCGAGCGAGGTATTGATGCGCACCGTCCCCGATGGGGTATCCCGCAGGCTGCCTGCCTGTTCCATCGCGCCACGAATCGATGACATGGCCGGCGCGGCGGTCTCGACGAATTGCGCGCCCGCTTCCGTCAGGGAAACGCTCCTAGTCGTGCGGTTGAAGAGGCGGACGCCGAGGCTCGCCTCGAAGGACGCCACCGCGTGGCTCAATGCCGAGGTCGACACGTCCAATTCGGTGGCCGCGGCGCGGAAGCTGCGGTGGCGCGCCACCGCCAGCACGGCGGGAATTTCAGTGAGCCCCGGCTTTCGCATTATCCCGAATCACTCAATAGAAGATGCTCGATTATATGGCTAGTCAGCGCAATGCGCGAGCCGTATCGTGGGGTCATTCGAACAACGCCACCCCAGGAGATCCCGATGAGCATTCCTTCCTTCAACCAGTCCTACATCGGCGGCAAGTTCGTCGCCTCCCACGGCACGCAGGTCATCGACCTCGTCAATCCCGCAACCAATGGCGTCATCGGCAAGGTCACGCTGGCCGACCAGGTCGATGCCCGCAACGCGATTGCCGCCGCCAAGAAGGCGTTCAGGGCCTTCTCGCAGACGACACGCGAAGAGCGCATGGATTACCTGCAGCGACTGCACGACGCGGTGTCGCGGCGCATGGAAGATCTCGTCGCGGCGACGGTCCTCGAATATGGCGCGCCCCAGGAGCGCGCGAGAGGCTCCAACAACCTCGCGGCCAACATCTTCCTGCACTTCAAGCAGGTCCTCGCCGAGTTCGATTTCGCGACGACTGCGGGAAGGTCGCGCGTGGTGTTCGAGCCTCTCGGTGTCGTCGGAGTGTTCACGCCGTGGAACTCGAGCGCGGGCTCGATCGCGATCAAGGTCGCGCCGGCCCTCGCCGCGGGCTGCACCGTGGTCGTGAAGCCCAGCGAGATGAGCGCGATGCAAACCCAGGTGTTGATGGAGGCATTCCACGAAGCCGGGCTGCCCCCGGGCGTGGTCAACTTCGTGGCGGGCCTGGGTGAGGTGGTGGGTACCGAGCTCACGAGCAGCCCGGACGTGCGCAAGATCGCCTTCACGGGTTCCACCCCGATCGGCAAGCTTGTCGCGAGGAATTCGCTCGAGACGATGAAGCGATTCACGCTAGAGCTCGGTGGAAAGTCGCCCAACATCATCCTGGACGACGCCGATTTCACGAAGGCCATTCCCATGGCCGTGAACGCGTGCTTCCTCAACAACGGGCAGGCCTGCATCGCGGCATCGCGCCTGTTCGTGCCCGAGGACCGCCTCGACGAGGTGAAACGCCTGATCAAGGCCACCGTCGACAACATCAAGGTCGGCGATCCCACCGACAAGGACGTCACCATCGGCCCTTCGGCGAGCCGCAAGCAATACGCGCGGGTCCAGGAATACATCCGCTCGGGAATCGAGGAAGGCGCGGAGCTGGTCGTGGGCGGCGAAGGCCATCCCGCAGGGCTCGAGCAGGGCAACTTCGTGAAGCCGACCGTCTTCGCGAACGTGACGCCCGCGATGAGGATCGCGCGCGAGGAGATCTTCGGGCCGGTCCTCTCCGTTCTCGCCTACAAGACCGAGGCCGAGGCGATCGAGATGGCGAACGATTCGGAATACGGCCTGATGGCTTACGTAAGCTCTTCGAATGCGGAGCGGGCGTATCGCGTCGCGCGCCAGCTCGATGCGGGCAGAGTGCTCATCAACACGCTGAGCCACGATCCACTGACGCCGTTCGGCGGCTTCAAGCAGTCGGGCATCGGCCGCGAGGGTGGGATCTTCGGCCTCAAGGAGTTCCTGGAGCCGAAGGCGATCATAGAAGACGCCATCCCGGCGTGACGATGGAGGCTAGGTGGCCACCGCCAAGGCGCGACGCTCGATGCCCTGCTTCATCTTCCACGTCGTGAACATCGTCGTGAGCGTCGCGCCGACCACGACATAGCCGACGATGGGGAAGTGCTCGAGCTTGCCGTCGGGCGCCATCGTGACGATGTGGCCGGCGATCACCGAGGCGAGGCCGCCCGAGAATTGCTGGATGGCCGCACCGAGCGAGTTGTACGCGCCGCGCTTGGTCGCCTCGGGCACGGAAGTCGACAGCGCCTGGAACGGAATCATCCGCGAGAAGATCCCCATGAAGAGCACGACGTTGACGACGATCACCACCCATAGCGGCACCGGCGGCAGGTGCGTGTAGATCAGGACCATCGCGATGGACAGGAGGCAGCCGCCGACGAACACGGGGTACTTTCCCTGCCGGTCGGCGAGCTTGCCCACCAGCGGCCCGATGAAGATCGTGAACACGCCGGTGACCAGGTAGATCGTCGGCAGGCTCGTGATCGCGATGCCCAGGTTGTTCACGATGTAGGCGCTGCCGAACGGCATCAGCATGAAGCCGCCGGTCGCAAGCAGCATCATCGTGAGGAAGGCGCTCCAATGGCGCGGCTCGCGCACCGTGTGGTACAGGTGCATCCACGGGCTGTGTTCCTGCGGTTCATTGAGATGCGCGGCCACGGGCTTCAACTTCCACGCGACCACCAGGCCACCGGCGATGCCGAAAACCACCATCACCAGGAATGGCGCGTGCCAGTCCCAGTGGTTGGAGAGGTAGATGCCCGCGGGCAATCCCAGGATCTGGCTCGCGGCGAATGCCGTCTGGAGAAACCCCATCACGCGGCCGCGCTGGTTCGCTTCGAAGAGGTCGGTGACGATCGCCATGATGGTCCCGCCGATGACGCCGCCGAAGATGCCGGTCACGATGCGGGCGGCCAGCAGGGCATGGAACGAGTTGGCGAGGCCGCACCAGAGCGTGCCCAGCACGAAGCCGGTATAGAAGAAGAGCAGCATCCTCTTGCGGTCGTAGCGGTCGGCGAAGCCCGCGACGAGGAGGCCGCTGGCTCCCGCGCTGAATGCATAGGCCGATACGATGAACCCGAAATCGCGCGGAGCGATGTCGAGCGCCGGCATCACCAACGCACCCAGCGGCGCCACGATCATGAAGTCCAGGATCACGGCGAACTGCAGGAACGCGAGGGCGGCTATGACGAATTTCTGGTACGGCGTGAAGGGAGTCATGCGGATACTCGAGGGAATATCCGAATGATACGGTCAAACCTTGCGATACTGGTTCATGGCCCACACGTTAGGATGATTGCAATTCAAGGAAGACACAGATGAAATCGCTGGGCTCCAGGGTGGAAGGCGCGCGCCTCGAGCGCGTCCAGGCTTCACCGCGGTGGGCGGAGGGCGGCTTCCGCAACCTCCATCCGAAAATCCCCGGCCTGCGCGATCCGAACACGCCCATGCCGACGATCAAGGATTTCCTCTGCGGCGGCGACCGGCGCATCCCGACCGAGCCGCTTCCCGCGGTGAATCCGCTTGAAGCCTGGCGGCGCAAGCCGCAAAGCGGCCTTCGCGCCACGTGGCTCGGCCACTCCACGGTCCTCATCGAGATCGACGGCGTACGCGTGCTCACGGATCCGGTCTGGGGCGCGCGCGCTTCTCCGCTATCGCTGGCCGGACCGAAGCGCTTCCAACCCGT
>DATGGI010000157.1:0-20028 GCA_035308545.1 Usitatibacter sp. | reverse complement strand
TCGACGTCCTCGAGCATGTGCCCGACTACCGCAAGGCGCTGCGCGAATGCCACCGCGTGCTCGCGCCAAAGGGCAGCGTCCTCTTCAGCATTCCCTTCATGGAGAGCGAGGTCGCCACGCGCACGCGCGCACACTTCGACGAAGTCGGGAACCTGGTGCACGATCTGCCGGCCGCCTATCACGGCGATCCCATGAAGCCGGACCAAGGCGTGCTCTGCTTCCACGACTTCGGATGGGACATCCTGGACGTCGCGCGGCAGGCGGGCTTCGCGCACGCCGAGGCGCTTGCCTATCACAGCGTGCAGTTCGGATATCTCGGTGGCTGGCAGCTGCTCTTCGTGGCCCGCAAGCGCTAGAGTCCCAGCCTCCGCGCGAAGCGCTTCCACCACGGCACCGGCGCGAGCCACGCCTCGAACGCTTCGCCTCCCTCGTGGGCATGGGACCAGAACGCGATCGTGAAGCCCGTCGCGTCGGCGAGCCGTTTCATGCTGCCCTCGGCGAAGTAC
This sequence comes from Usitatibacter sp., assembly GCA_035308545.1. Classification (GTDB taxonomy): domain Bacteria; phylum Pseudomonadota; class Gammaproteobacteria; order Burkholderiales; family Usitatibacteraceae; genus Usitatibacter. Next base: position 19,522 of record DATGGI010000157.1, on the reverse strand, counting down.
TGGATGTGCGCGGGCACGTGGTTGTACGAATAACGCCGCCACGCGTCCATGTCCCCCTCGCGCCACTCGTGCGGACGATGCGGCGCCGTGACGAAGACGATCCCGTCGGCGGCGACATGCTTGCGGCATTGGGCAAGCACGCTCACGGGATCGACGAGATGCTCGATCACGTGGGTTATCGAAATCACGTGGTACGGGCCACGCGCCGCGACGCGCGGATCCTCGAGCGTGCCGACCACGTAGTCATCGACCCAGGGACACGATTGCGCGGCCTCGGGCGAGAGGTCGGCTGCGACCGTGACGCTCGATGCATCGCGGGCCTTGGCGGTGCGGCACATCCAAGCCAGTCCCGCGCCCACCTCGAGCACGCGGACGGGACCGCGCCACTCGCGCGACGCGGACATGCGGTCGAAGCAGCCACCGATGTATTCGAGGATCGCGGTGACGCGCGCCGGAGCCGTGTAGACCTCGTCGTACTGGTCGTGGTCCACGTACATCTCGCGAAGGTCGTCGTCGGTCGGCGCGGGCGAAAGGTACAGGAGGGTTCCGCAGCCGCAGCGCGAAAGCGTGTACGTGTCGCGCGAAAGCGCGAATCCCGCGGTCTTGTCGAGGCTGCCCAGCGCGCTTCCGGCCTCGGCGCATCCGAGAGGGCAGCCCCTCACCTTCTTTTCGATGACCGCCTCAGGCACGCCCGAAACCCAACCGGCGCGCGAAGGACTTGAGGCGGAATCGCGCGCGATGCAGCGCCATGATGAGCCGCCACGAACGCGACGAGAGGATCACGTTGTAGTCCTGCATGTGGCCACTCTTCGCCGCCTCCTGCCTCACCTGCAGGAAGTCGCGCAATCGCTGTTCCTTTTCCACGAGGAGCTTCTGGTACATGCGCAGGAGCCCGTCGCGGCTCGCCATCGCGACCTGGATGTCCTGCGCATCCTTCTCGGTGAGCGTGTCGCCCGCCGCGATGCGCTCGGGGAGCGGGCCCGGCACGTAGAACGTGGTGTGCGGCGCGACCACCTCCTCGGCGGGACGGTCCTTCGTGTAGAGGTAGATCGAGAACGACTTGCGCGAGATTGCCTTGCGATCCGCGGGCAGCTCGATGCGCTTGAATCCGTGCCACGAGTACTCGTTGGTCTCGAAGATCACGGCGCGATTGAAGATCGGCAGGAAACCGGTCACCCGGTCGGCGCGCGGCGTCCACGGATCGGAGTGCAGCTCGATCAATCCGCCCCACGACTCCTCCCACTCCTTGTTGAGGTACACGAGCAGGTTCACGCGCCGGTGGATCATGCGCCGCTCGTCGATGTTGAAGTCGACGTGGACGTCGAGGCCCTGGCCGTCGAGGTTCTCGTGGGTGCCGCCACCGAAGAGCGTTTCATCGGCCATGAGATCCGGGATGCCCGTGAGCTCCGACATCGCCTCGAGGAACGGCGCCGAGTTGATGTAGCGATAGAACTCCCGATAGAACGGGCTGATGCCGGCGACGCCTTCGTAGACGGCCTTGCGCCCGATCTCGCCGAGCTCGTTCATCGCCTTGCGCTTGTCGAAGGGCGGAAAGTCGCGCAGCAGCGCCTCGCACGCATCCGCATCGAGGAAATCGTCGATGGCGACATGGCGAAAAGGTTGCGCCGCCTGGAATCGATGCTGGATGTCGAGGGCGGAATCGAGGACCTGGGCACGGATCATCGCGACATTATCCGTGATTTTCGCGGCAACCGATCGAGGCCTCTCTCCTGCTAAAATCCACGTTCTGGCAAGTACTTACACGAATCCTGCGCCAATGATCGACGTCATCGTCCCGGTCTTCCGGGGCCTTACAGCGACCCGCCGCTGCCTCGAGAGCGTTCTCGCGGCGCGCTGCGACACGGCCCACGCCATCGTCGTGATCGACGATGCGAGCCCGGAGCCGGAGATTTCCGCGTGGCTGCGCTCGCTGGAGCGCGACGGAAAGATCACGCTCATCGCCCACGCGGACAACCGCGGTTTCGTGGCGTCGGTCAACGAGGGCATGGCGCTCCACGAAGACCGCGACGTGTTGCTGCTCAACAGCGACACCGAGGTGGCCGACGGCTGGCTCGATCGCATCGCCGGCTGCGCGCGGCGCGGCTCGCGCGTCGCGACAGTCACGCCGTTCTCGAACAACGCCACGATCTGCAGTTATCCGAAATTTTCCACCCGCAACGCGCTGCCCGAGGGCTGCACCACCGCGAGCCTGGACCGGATCTTCGCGCGCGAGAACGCGGGCTACTCCATCGAGATCCCCACGGCCGTGGGCTTCTGCATGTTCATCGCGCGCAGGGCGCTCGACGAGATCGGTGCATTCGACGAGGAAGCCTTCGGGCGGGGCTACGGCGAGGAAGTGGACTTCTGCATGCGCGCCTCGCGAGCGGGCTTCTGCCACCTGCTCTGCGCCGACGCTTTCGTGTTCCACGAGGGCGAGGTGTCGTTCGGCGATTCGGGTGCCGGGCGGCGCGCCACCGCGCAAGCGCTGATCGACGAGCGTTATCCGGAGTTCCAGCCGTCGCTGCGCAGCTTCCTCGATCGCGAAGCCGCGCGGCCATTGCGCCGTCGCGTAGACCTCGCCCGCCTGCGCGAATCACGGAAGCCGAGCATCCTTTTCGTCACGCACCGATGGGGCGGCGGCGTTGAGCGCCACGTGAACGATCTCGCGCGCCTCCTCGCCCCGGACTGCGAGGTGCTGTCACTGCGTCCCGAAGCCAACGCGATCGTCTCGCTCGCGTGGATGCGCGAAGGCGAGGAGTTCGAAGCCTGGTTCGACACCTCGATCGACTGGGCCGAATGCGTGGCCCTGCTGCTGGCGCTCGGAATCTCGCGCGTGCATTTCCACCACGTCCATGGGCTTCCGCGCGAGGTGCTCGAGCTGCCCCGCCTGCTCGACACGCCGTCCGACGTCACTGTCCACGATCACTACCCGATCTGCCCGCAGTACCACCTGTCCGACGAGACGGGGCGCTATTGCGGGGAACCGGACACGAAGGGCTGCAACGACTGCATCGCGAGACGCCCCTCGCAGTGGGGCCTCGACATCGTGGCGTGGCGCCATCTCTTCCATGACGTGCTCGGCAAGGCCGACCGCGTGATCGTGCCCTCCAGCGACCTCGGGGCGCGCCTGCTTCGCTACTTCCCGGATGTCGCGACCGTTCACCTGCCCCATCCCGAGACCTACGAGCCGATTCCCGCGCGGCACAAGATCGCGCTCCTCGGATCGATCGCGCCGATCAAGGGGCTCCGGGCCCTCGAGGCGTGCGCGAAAGATGCGGCCGCCCGCGGCCTGCCGCTTCACTTCCACGTGATCGGCCACGTGGGCCTGCCGCTGGAGACGTGGCCCGACTTGCCGCTCACCATCGGTGGCTCGTTCCCCGACGGAAAGCTCGCGGAGCTCATCGCGCTCGAGCGTCCCGACGCATTCCTCTTCCTTTCGCAGGTGCCCGAGACCTACTCGTATACGCTCACCGCCGCGATGCAGACGGGATTGCCGATCGTGTCCACGCTCGTCGGAGCGCTTCCCGAACGCCTGCGCAACTATCGCGCCCACGCGCTCGTCGCTCCCGATGCGTCGGCCGGCACCATCAATGACGTGATCCTCGCCGCGCTGCGTCCCGTGGAACCGCGAGCCGCCGCCACCAGCGCGCGGTCCGGAGCGGAGCGATGACGCCGGAGGCCTATCGAGCCCGCTTCGTCGAACCCCTCTTGCGCGCCCCGCTGCGCGAGCCCCGGCCATTGCCTCCGCTGCCCGCGAACATCTGGTTCCGTCCGAAGATCGACGCGCTTGCCGTGGGCGTGCGTGACCTCTACCTCGCCGGAGTCGTCTGCGGACATCTTCCGACGCGCAGGCACCTCGACTCCGTGACCCGGACGATCGACGCGGACATTGCCCACCTTCGCCACCACGGCCAGATGGTGCAGGCCGAGCTCGCCACGACGCTGCGGGACCTGGACGACACCCGGCGCGTCGCGGGCGAACATGTGCGCAACCTGGAAGCCGCGGTGGAAGCGGCGCGCGATCGCACGCGCGAGCTCGAGCAGAGCACGTTCTGGCGCCTCACCTTCCCGCTTCGCTTCGCAGTCCACCAGTTCAAGATGCTCGGCCGGCTCGCCCGCTCCGTCGCGCACCAGGCCAAGCTCGTGCCCGCGCGGCTGGGCGTGATGCGCCAGATCGCGAAGGACCAGGGCATCGGCGAAGTCGCCCGGCGCGTGCGCGACAAGGTCTTCCCCCGCACGCGAATCGTCCAGGGGCTGCGCCCGCGGGCGGGCCTCGAGGCCATCATCGATGCGTTGCACGTGCCGTCGTCCGATTCGCCTCGCGTCTCCGTGATCATTCCGACGTATGGCCAGGACCTTCACACGTTCACGTGCCTCAAGTCCGTCGCGGCGGAGGCGGCGAAGCTTCCACTCGAGGTGATCGTCATGGACGACTGCGCGCCGCAGCCCGCGCGCCAGGTGCTGCATCGCGTGACGGGAGTGCGCTTCGAGCGCAACGACGCGAACCTCGGGTTCGTGCGCAACTGCAACCGGGGCGCCTCGCTCGCGAAGGGTGAATACCTCCTCTTCCTCAACAACGACACGGCGGTCTCGCCGGGCGCGATCCAGTCCATGCTCCAGGTCTTCGAGCGCGAGAAGCTCGCCGGAATCGTGGGCGCGAAGCTGGTCTACCCCGACGGGCGCCTCCAGGAAGCGGGCGGCATCGTCTGGCGCGACGGGTCCGCCTGGAACTATGGCCGCGGCGACGATCCGGCGAAACCCGAATACAACTACCTGCGCGAGGCGGACTTCTGCTCGGGAGCGGCGCTGCTCGTTCCGGCCAAATTGTTCGCAAGCCTCGGTGGCTTCGAGGATCTCTACGCGCCGGCCTACTACGAGGACACGGACCTCTGCTTCAAGGCGCGCGCCGCCGGGCGCAAGGTCTACTACGAGCCCGCGGCGGAGGTCGTCCACTTCGAGGGCGCTTCGAACGGCACCGATCTTTCGGCCGGCGTGAAACAGCACCAGGTCGAGAACCAGCGCAAGTTCTATGAGCGTTGGAAGGCCGCGCTCGCGTCGCATCGCGTGAACGGCGTGCTTCCCCGGCTGGAGCGCGACCGCGCCGCATCGCGCCGGGTGCTCTTCGTCGAGGCCTGCATGATCGCGCCGGACCAGGACGCCGGCTCGGTGCGCACGTGGCGGCTGCTGCGCGTCATGCGCTCCATGGGCTGCAAGGTGACGTTCGTGGCCGATAACCTGCAGCACCTCGAGCCCTACGTCTCGGACCTGCAGCGCGAGGGCATCGAAGTCCTCTTCCACCCGCAGGTGCGCTCGTTGGAGGGATTCATCGAGGAGCACGGCAGCGAGTACGACGTGATCGTGCTCGCGCGTTACTACGTCGCGGCGCGCTACATCGACATCGCCCGCCGTCACGCGCCCCATGCGCTCATCGTGCTCGATACGATCGACCTGCACTTCCTTCGCACCCGCCGGCTCGCGGAGCTCGAAGGCAGCCGCTCGATCGCCCAGAGCGCCCGCTCGATCCAGGAGCAGGAGATCGACTGCATCCGCCGCGTGGACGTGACCTGGGTCGTGAGCCCCGTCGAGCAGGAGGTCCTCGCGCGCGAGGTGCCCCAGGCCACGGTCACGGTGCAGACCCTCATCCACTATCCCGTCGAGAAGCCCCGGGGCTTCGCGGGACGCGAGGGCATCATGTTCGTGGGCGGGTATCGCCACCCGCCGAACGTCGACGCGGCGTTGTTCTATTGCCGCGAGGTCGCGCCGATCCTGCGCGAGCGGCTGCCGGGCGTCACGACGTATCTCATCGGCAGCAACGCGCCCGCGGCGATCACGAAGCTCGCGGGCGACGGCATCGAGGTCGTCGGCTACGTGCCGGAGATCGAGGAATGGCTGGACAAGTGCCGGCTGTCGATCTCGCCGCTTCGCTACGGCGCCGGCGTGAAGGGCAAGATCAACCACAGCATGAGCCGCGGCCTGCCCGTGGTCGCGACCACGCTCTCCGTGGAAGGAATGCATCTGGTCCCGGAAGAGGAGCTCCTGATCGGCGACGATCCGGCCGCGTTCGCCGATGCCATCGTGCGTCTCTACAACGACGAGGCGCTCTGGTCGCGCCTGTCGGTCGCGGGCCTCGCCAACATCCGCAGGCACTTCTCGGCCGAGACCGCCGAGACGGCGCTGCAAAGGACCTTCGAGCTCGCCCAGCGCAAGGCGAAGCGGACGTGAATTCGCCGTCCCTGTATCATCTTCCCGACCGGCTGAATCCCACTACCCGAACAAGGCCGTGAAGCTCTCCGCATTCCGCATTCCTCAGCTCAGCACCAACACCTGGCTCCGCATCGCCGCGAGCCTCGCGCTGGTGTTCGTCTTCCTGTTGAACGAGGCTGATTGGTACCAGTTCCGCTTCGTGCAGCAGCTCGAGCTCTGGGCGTACGACACGCGCCTTCGCCTGTTCATGCCGGGCACTCTCGATTCGCGGATCGTCATCCTGGACATCGACGAGAAGAGCCTCAACGCGGAGGGGCGTTGGCCGTGGAGCCGCAACAAGCTCGCCCTGATGGTGAGGCAGCTCTTCGACAAGTACCAGATCAAGGTCATGGGTTTCGACGTTGCCTTCGCCGAACCGGATCCGAGTTCAGGCTTGGCCAGGCTCGACGAAATGGCCAAGAACGAGCTGAAAGATGATGCGGACTTCCAGAAGACGTTGAACGCCCTCCGTCCCGACCTCGACTACGACAAGATCTTCGCGGAAGAGATTGGCAAGCACCCTGTCGCGCTCGGATTCTTCCTGGGCGGCAAGACGGACAAGGCGGGCGTGCTGCCCCAGCCGTTGTACACGCATGCGGCGGCGTTCGGCACCTACAACGTCGGCTACAACCTCGCGACGGGGTATAGCGGCAACATCAAAGTGCTACAGGATCAGGCGGCCGCCGCGGGGCACCTTTATCCGCAGCTCGACTTCGACGGAGTCACCCGCCGCGTGCCGATCCTCATGCGCTACGAGGATGGATACTACGAGGCCCTCTCCTTTGCCGTGACGCGTCTCTATCTCGGGAACACGGGCGCGAAGCTCTCGGTGGAGCCGCCGAGCCGGTGGAGCAACAACCTCGCGACCGTGCCAAAGATCACGACCGGAGACCTCTCGATTCCGCTCGACGCCACGATGTCGGCGCTGATTCCGTATCGGGGCGCGGGTGGCGTCTTCAAGTACGTCTCAGCTACCGACGTGATCCGCGGCACGCTGCCGGCCGACGAGCTCCGCGGCAAGATCATCATCGTCGGGACCTCGGCCCAAGGCTTGCTCGACCTGCGCTCGACTCCCGTGCGAGAGGACTATCCGGGCGTCGAAGTCCACGCCAACCTTGTGAGCGGCTTCCTCGACCAACGGATCATGTTCAGGCCAACGGAGGTCCTGGCGATCCATGTGCTCACCATCCTGCTGCTGGGGATCCCGTTCGCCGTGATGCTGCCTCGCCTCTCGGCGCTCACCTCGACCGCAGCCGCCGCCGCAATCATCGTGCTGCTCATCGCGGTGAACCTCTACGCCTGGAAATCCCTGCACTACGTTCTCGATGTCGCGGCCCCGCTGTGCATGATGGGGCTGCTCTACCTGCTCAACATGGCGTGGGGCTTCTTCATGGAGACCCGGTCGAGGAGGCTCATCAGCGGACTCTTCGGAACCTACGTGCCGAAGGAACTCGTCGCGGAGATGTCGAAGAACCCCGAGGTGTATTCGATGCGCGGCGAGGCCCGCGACATGACGGTGCTCTTCTCAGATGTGCGCGACTTCACGTCGATCTCGGAGGGGCTGCCCCCCGAAGGGCTGCGCGACATGATGAACACGTACCTCACCGAGATGACCGAGGTGATCCAGCACACGCGCGGCACGATCGACAAGTACATCGGCGACGCGATCATGTCCTTCTGGGGCGCGCCGCTCGACGACACGGACCATGCGGCCCACGGCGTGGAGGCCGCGCTCGCGATGCAGAAGAAGATCCGCGGCCTCGACACCCAGTTCGCTAAGAACGGATGGCCGCCGCTCAACATCGGCGTGGGCCTCAATTGCGGCACGATGAACGTGGGCGACATGGGCTCGAAATTCCGGCGCGCCTACACGGTGATGGGCGACGCCGTGAACATCGCCTCGCGGCTCGAGGGCCTCACGAAGGAATACGGCGTCGGCATCCTGGTGTCCGAGAACATGGTGGAAGCCGCGCAGGGCTTCGTGTACCGCGAGGTCGACCTCGTGGCGGTGAAGGGACGCGCGGCGGGAATCCCGATCTTCGAACCCATCGGCAAGGTGGGCGAAGTGATCGAGACCACGCTCACGGAGCTCGACAAGTGGCACAAGGGGCTCGAGTTCTACCGCAAGCAGCGCTGGGACGACGCGCTGGAGATCTTCAAGAACCTCCAGTACGCGGCGCCCGACGTGAAGCTCTACAAGCTGTACATCAAGCGCATCGACTACTGGCGCGCCAACACGCCGGGACCGTTGTGGAAGGGCCTGTGGGTCTGGACCACCAAGTAACGTTCCCGTTCGACGAGCGCGTTCCGCAACCCGGCGAGGCGATTCCGGTCGCCGAAGGCGTGTGGTGGATCCGCATGCCGCTGCCATTCGCGCTCGACCACATCAACCTGTGGATCCTCGAGGACGGCGACGGCTTCACGCTCGTCGACACGGGATATGGCGTGCAGGCCACCTGGGACTTGTGGGAGAAGCATTTCACGGGCGTGATGGCAGGACGCGCCGTGAAGAACATCGTCGTCACGCACTATCACCCCGATCACGTGGGCAGCGCCGCATGGCTGGTCGAACGCACCGGCGCGCCGATGTGGATGACGACATCCGAATATCTCTCGGCGCACGCGGCCCACGACGACTTCGGCGGCTTCGATCGCGAGAACACGATCCAGCTCTATATCGCCAACGGCGTGGACCCCGATTCGATTCCCTCGACGGCGCGCATGAAAGGCGGCGGTTACGCGCGCGGCGTGCCCTCGGTGCCGAAACGCTATCGCCGCATGATGCACGGCGACAAGCTCTCAATCGGCGGCCGCGAGTGGGAAGTGATTACCGTGTTCGGCCACGCGCCCGAGCACGCGGCGCTCTGGTGTGCGTCGCTCAATGTGCTCATCTCCGGCGACCAGGTGCTGCCGCGCATCACGAGCAACGTGGGCGTCTGGGGCAACCAGCCGGAGGGCAATCCCCTCAAGCTCTTCCTCGATTCGCTTTCGCGCTTCTCCCACCTGCCGGCGGATGCCCGAGTGCTGCCTTCGCACGAGCGCGTGTTCCACGGAGTGCATCCGCGCATCACAGCCCTGCACGAGCATCACGACCAGCGCCTCGCGCGCCTGCTCGAGGGCTGCGCCACGCCGATCACCGCATTCGAAGCCCTGCCGCTCCTCTTCAAGCGCAAGCTCGACGACCACCAGATGATGTTCGCCATGGGCGAGTCGATCGCGCACCTGCATTTCCTGTACAACCAGGGGAAGGTAAAGCGGTTGGAAGAAGGCGGCGTTCGCCGGTACGTGGCGGCGTGATTGGGCCCCGGCCTGCGCCGGGGTGACAACTGGACCGGGTGACAACTGGACCAGGGTGACAACTAGGCGAGCGACTTCATCGCCTTTTCGAGCCCCGCGATCGTCACCGGGTACATGCGTCCTTCCATGACGCGCTGGATATTCTGGATCGACGTGGTCCAGGTCCAGTGATCCTCGGAAACGGGATTCAGCCACGCGGCACGCGGCCACGAGCGGAGGATGCGTTCCAGCCACACGCGGCCGGCCTCGTCGTTCCAGTGCTCGACGCTCCCGCCCGGCTGCTCCAGCTCGTAGGGGCTCATCGACGCGTCGCCCACGATCACGAGCTTGTAGTCGTGGCCGTACTTGCGCATCACCTCCACGGTCGGGATGCGGTCGCTGCGGCGGCGGTTGTCCTTCCACACCGATTCGTACACGCAGTTGTGGAAGTAGAAGTGCTCGAGGTTCTTGAACTCGGAACGCGCCGCGCTGAAGAGCTCCTCGACCACCTGCACGTGGTCGTCCATCGTGCCGCCCACGTCGAGGAAGAGCAGCACCTTCACGGCGTTGTGCAGCTCCGGGACCATCTTGATGTCGAGCCAGCCCGCGTTCTTCGCGGTCGAGCGGATCGTGCCGTCGAGGTCGAGGACGTCGGGCGCGCCATCGCGGGCGAAGCGCCGCAACCTGCGCAGCGCCATCTTGATGTTGCGGATGCCGAGCTCCCGGTCCGTATCGTAGTCGCGGAACTCGCGCTTGTCCCACACCTTGACCGCGCTGCGATTGCGTCCGCCCTCCTGCCCGATGCGGATGCCCTCGGGGTTGTAGCCGTAGGCGCCGAAGGGCGATGTGCCCGCGGTGCCGATCCATTTATTGCCGCCCTGGTGGCGCTTCTTCTGCTCCTCGAGGCGCTGCTTCAACGTCTCCATGAGCTTTTCCCATCCACCCAGGGATTCGATCGTCTTCTTCTCCTCGTCGGTGAGCCAGCGTTCGGCCATCTTGCGCAGCCACTCGGCGGGAATGTCCGTGACGACCGCGTCCGGAATCGCCTGCACGCCCTTGAAGTACGCGGCGAATGCGAGGTCGAAGCGGTCGAAGTAGGCCTCGTCCTTCACCAGCGTGAGGCGCGAGAGCGTGTAGAAGTCGTCGACGTTGCCGTACACCACGCCCTTGTCGAGGGCTTCGAGGAGCGTGAGGTATTCCTTGACGCTCGCCGGAACGCCGGCCTTCCTTACGGCAAAAAAGAAATCGAAGAGCATCGCCTCATGTCATCCCGGCGCAGGCACGACGTCACCTTCCACGCTTCTGCAGGAAGATCAGCTGCTCGAACAGATGCACGTCCTGCTCGTTCTTCAGCAGCGCGCCGTAGAGCGGCGGGATCGAGGCCTGGTGGCCCGGCGTGCGCAACGCTTCGGGCGGGATGTCCTCGGCGAGCAGGAGCTTCAACCAGTCGAGGAGCTCCGAGGTCGACGGCTTCTTCTTCAGGCCCGGCATCTCGCGGATCTCGAAGAAGACCTCGAGCGCCGAGCGCAGGAGGTTCTTCTTGAGGCCCGGGAAGTGCACGTCGACGATGGCCTGCATCATGTCGGCGTCGGGGAAGCGGATGTAGTGGAAGAAGCAGCGGCGCAGGAACGCGTCCGGCAGCTCCTTCTCGTTGTTGGACGTGATGAAGATCACGGGACGATGGCGGGCCTTCACCGTCTGGCGCGTCTCGTAGACGTAGAACTCCATGCGGTCGAGCTCGCGCAGCAGGTCGTTGGGGAACTCGATGTCGGCCTTGTCGATCTCGTCGACGAGCACGACCGCCTGGCGCTCCGATTCGAACGCCTGCCAGAGCACGCCCTTCAGGATGTAGTTGCCGATGTCCGCGACCTTCTCGTTGCCCAGCTGCGAATCGCGAAGGCGCGACACCGCGTCGTACTCGTAGAGGCCCTGCTGCGCCTTGGTCGTGGATTTGATGTGCCACTGGAAGAGCGGCATCCCGAGCGCGCGCGCCACTTCCTCCGCGAGCAGTGTCTTTCCGGTGCCCGGCTCTCCCTTGATGAGGAGCGGCCGCTGGAGCGTAATGGCGGCGTTGACCGCGAGCTTCAGGTCGTCGTCCGCGACGTAGGTATCGGTTCCGGTGAATTTCATGCAACGATTTTAACCCCTCGGGGCCTCGCGCCCGTTAAATGGGGTGTCCCGACCCAAAGGAGCCGCCAATGAACCTGAACCGCACCCTCGCCGCCGCCATCGCTGCCGCGCTACCCCTCGCCGCGTCCGCCGAGACCGCCATCACGGTCTATTCGAGCGCCACTCCCGGAACCCTGGATTCCCGCAATTTCCGCAACGGCGGAAACGGCAGCATCGTTCCCGGCTACGCCCTCGTGCGCGAGGACCGCACCTTCGACCTGAAGGCTGGACGCACGCTGCTTCGCATCGACGACGTCCCGGCCTTCATCGATCCCACCACCGTGAGCTTCGCCTCACTCACGGATCCGGCGCACACGCGCGTGGTCGAGCAGAGCTTCGAGTTCGACCTCACCAGCACGGAGAAATTGCTCTCGCGCTATCTCGACCACGACATCACCGTGGAACAGCCACGGGGCCAGGGCGTCGAGACCGTCACGGGCACGCTGGTGGGCGCGCAAGGCTCGCTCATCCTCAAGCAGCCCGACGGAAGCGTTCGCATCATGCAGCAGAACTCCAGCGTGAAACTGCCGAGCCTTCCCGGCGGGCTCATCAGCAAGCCCACGCTCGTGTGGGACGTCGAGACGCCCAACGCGGGGCCGCAGAAGGCGCGCTTCAGCTACCAGACCGGCGGCATGACCTGGTGGACCGACTACAACCTCACGTATTCCGAGCCCAGGCCCGGCACGTGCAAGGTGGATGTCTCGGCGTGGGTCACGCTCGTGAACCAGTCGGGCGCATCCTTCCACGACGCGAAACTGAAGCTGATCGCCGGCGACGTGCAGCGCGCGCAGCCGGTCGCGGATCGCGTGGCGAAGTCCGCGATGTATTCACCCGCTTCGCCCGCGCCCCAGGGTTTCCAGGAGAAAGCGTTCTTCGAGTACCACCTCTACACGCTCGGGCGCCCCGCATCCCTCGAGGAGAACTCCACGAAGCAGATGGAGCTCTTCCCCACGGCATTGGGCGTGGGCTGCGAGAAGTCCCTCGTGTTCTACGGGCAGGCGTCTCGGCCCTACTACTACGGCCAGCCGGTCACCGACCGCGATCCCGGGGTGACCTCCAACAAGAAGGTGGATGTGTATCTCAGCGTGAAGAACACGGTGGCCAACGGGCTCGGCGTTCCGCTGCCCGCGGGCAAGATCCGAGTCTCGCAGCTCGACCCCGCCGACAAGAGCCTCGAATTCATCGGCGAGGACGTGATCGGCCACACGCCGCGTGACGAGATGGTGTCGGTGAAGCTCGGCAGCGCGTTCGACGTCGTCGGCGAACGGCGCCAGACGGACTACCACATCGACACGACCGCCAAGTGGATCGAGGAAGAGATCGAAGTGAAGGTCCGCAACCGCAAGGAAACGGAGACCGTCGCGGTGGATGTGCGCGAGTCGCTCTATCGCTGGAGCAACTGGTCGATCATCCGCAAGACCGCCGACTACGTGAAGGACGATGCGCGCACGATCCACTTCCCGGTGAAGATCGCACCGGGTGGCGAAGCGGTCGTGCGATACACCGTGCGCTACACGTGGTAGCCCGGCGTCACTTGACCGTGTAGCCCTTGCCCTCGAGGCACGCGCCGCGCGCCTTGAAATAGGCATCCTGTCCCGCCTGCTGCTGCGCGGCGTTGGCCTGGTTCTGCTGCGCAGCAGCCTGGCGATTGCGGTTGCGTTGCACGACGCCACCGGCCACGGCCCCGGCAACAGCGGAGTCGCCCGCATCACCTCCGGTCGCGCCGCCGATGATCGCGCCGGCCGCCGCGCCGCGCGCCCTCGCGCCGCTGCCCGTCACGGGCGCCTGCTGCGCCGCGGGCGCCTGCGGGGGATTCGCCGGGTCGTATTTCGTCTGGTCGGTCGCCCAGCTGCCGCACGCGGCCTCGTCCTTCTTCTGCTGGTCGGCCGACTGGCCCTTCGCCGGAAAAGCGTATTGCTGGGCCAGCACCGATGCCGCGGCGAAAGTGAACGCCACGAGGATTGCCCGGTCAACGATATGCATGTGGTCCTCCGCTATATGGATCCCGATGTGAGGATACTCCCCGAAATGAAAACGCGAATCCTTGCAACATCGCTCGCCGCGCTCGCACTCGCGGCGTGCGCCACTGCAAACTCCCAGCGATGGGAAAAGGAAGGTGGAGGCGGAACGTCCTCGGGCTTCCTTTCCGACAACGACAGTTGCGGTGCGGAGTCGACGCGCAGGGCGCCGACGGCGGGCGCGGACCAATCACCGGCGAGCGCCGTGGCCCCGCGAAACACGATGTCGACCCCGCCCCGGCAGGATTCCAACCCGGTGCGCCAGCGCGCCTACATGGATTGCATGAGCGCGCGCGGTTGGCGCGTCGTGACGGACTAGGCGGCCCAGGTCTCGTTCGCGTGCCTGAGAAGCTCCGGACGCGAGCGGCACGAGGTGACGAACTCGCGCACGGCGGGGCTTCGCCATGCCTTGCGATACGCGTCCCACGCTTCGGCGAGTGATTGACGGCGAAGGTCCGCCGGCGCGAACGGCAGCGCGTTGAGGAGCTTCACTTTTCCGTTGGGAACGACGAGCAGCATCGCCTGGGGACTCTCCAGCCGCGTTTCGATCTCCGTCACGATGTCCCAGGGATAGATCGCGAGGATGGGGCCCTTCGCGAAGGCTTTGGCGCGCTCGCGCAAGCTTCGCGCGGCCTGCTCCCATTCTTCCGGCGAGCAGGCGATCTCGTTCCAATCCAGCGCCGCGCGTCCGATGCGCATCATCGGCCCCGTCACGAACGCGCTGCAGCCCACAGTGGCGGCGAACTCGTAGGCCTGGACGATCTCGTGCAGGTTGATTCTTCCCGGAACGAAGACCCATTGCGGCGGGTGCCCGCGCGCCACGAGCCGCTCGACCGCGCCGAGCGCCGCCTCGAAGCTCGACCCGGGCCGCATTCGCGCGTGGATCGGGGCCGTGGCCCCGTCGAGCGAAATCTGGATGCAGTCGAAGCGAAGCGCCGCGAGCCGGTCGGCCGCCGCGTCGTCGATGCGGCTGCCATCGGTCTCGAGCTTGAGGCGCACGCCGCCTTCCGCGAGCGTCTCGAAGATGTCCCAGCAGAAGGGAACGCCGAGCGGCTCTCCTCCGCCGAACGCGACGTAGGGAACTCCCGCGTCCACGATCGCGCGCGCGAGGCGCAGCGATTCATCGCGCGTGAGCTCGTCGCGCCATGCCTTGTCGGGCCCGGATTCCTCGCAGCAGGAGATGCATCGAGCCTGGCAGCGGTTGGTGAGCTGCCAGGCGATGAAGAGAGGGGCGCCGAAATCGTCTACCGAGCGCCCCGGCATTGCACCGATATCAGGTGAAGCGGATGTAGGGCTGCGCCATCACCTGCTCGGAGACATCCTCGAGCTTCGGCGTCTCCCACTGCTCCTGGGTCACCGGGGCCTGCTCTTCGGTTTCCTGGCCTTCGACTTGGTTGTTCGTGTCGTTCATGGAACCTCCATCATGAAGTTGCCACAGCCATCATCTGCCACCGGTTGGCGCCTGCGTGCAGCGCCGTGTCTTCGATCGCTTCGCCTACCCTGCCGCGGATCGCCGGATCCCGCCACGCTTCACAATACGCCTTCCAGGCCGCTTCCAGTGTCGTGTGCCGAAGATCCGCGCACACGTGGGGAAGCGCCGCCGCCACCTTGACCCAGCCGTTCGGAAGAACCAGCAAGGTCGCCGGCGGCACCGCGAGGCTTCCTCGCAGCCCTTCGGCCATCTCGAAGGGACTGTAGCAAAGTGCGGTCCCACCTTCAACCGCCCGCCGGTCCAGGAGCGCGCGGAAGTCCCGGTATTGCTCCTCGGTAGGCTCGAGGTTCTTCCATTGGCGCGCAGCCGTGCCGATGCGCATGAGCTTGCCGGTATTGAGCTGGAAGGCGCCGAAGGCGCGAGCCCGGTCGATGACCGCCGAAGCCTCGTGGATGTTCAGGCGCGTCGGTGCGAACGTGATCTCGAGCGGCAGCCCCGCCGCCCGGACCGCCCGGCAGGCCTGGTGCGTCTTCGCGAGCGAAGCGCCGGGCCGCTGCGCCTGGTAGGTGACTTCCGTATCGCCGTCGAGGCTGATCTGGATGGAGCGGATCGGCAGCCGCGCGAGGCGCTCCACGATTGCGGCACCGAGCTTCTGGCCATTCGTCTCGACCTTGAGGCGCACGCCGGCATTGCCGAGCGCTTCCGCCACCTCGAGGAAGTGAGGGACGACGAGCGGCTCGCCGCCGCAGAGCATCACGTACGGAACGTCGTTGCGCACGATCTCGCCAGCGAGGCGCATCGCCTCCTCACGGTCGAGCTCGTCCTTCATGCGCTTGCCGGGCGCGGATTCGGTGCAGCAATGCAGGCATGCGAGATCGCAATCGCGCGTGAGCTGCCACGAGACGAAGAGCGGCGCCTTGAGGGAATCGATGCGGTTCACGTCCATGCGCTCACCAATATGCCGAGCGTGAAAAGGGTCACCGACACGACGTAACAGGCGACGACGCTCCGGATCGCGCCGATGAATTCGCGGGGACGCTCGTAGGTCTTCACGGCTTGACGCGCGCTCTTCACGAGAAGCGGCACTCCGAGGAGCGCCGCGAGGCAACCCGGCGGGAAGATTCGCGCGGCGACGCCGAGAGCGGCGACCAACAGCGAAACCGCGGCGAGCCCCACGTAAAGCCACACGCCATTGCGACGCCCCACGCGCACTACGAGGTTTCGCTTGCCCACGAGGCGATCCTGGTGGAAATCGGGAATCGCATTCACCACGGCGAGCGACATGATGAGGAGGCCCGGCACGAGCGAGGCCCACAACGCATCCTGCGAAACCGCCCCCGTGTGCAGGTAGAGGCTTCCCAGCACCATCCACGGACCATAGGAGAGCGCGATCACCAGCTCGCCCAGGCCGCGGTAGGACCAACGGATGGGCGGCGCCTCGTAGAAGATCGCCGCGGCGCCTCCCAGCAGCGCGAAGGCGAGGATCGGCCATCCTCCATGCACCGTGAGATAGATGCCCATCGCGAGCGCGCAGGCGAAGGCGACAGTCCCGATCCAGAAGATCGCCACGGGAATCGGCGGCAGCTCCGCCGGATTGAAGATGCGATCGGTCCCTTCCCTCGCGTCGAAGTATTCGTTGAAGGCCTCCACGCCGATCACGGAAAGCACCACGCCGAAAAGCCCGCTCCAGAAGGCGGGCGCGTCGAAACGTCCCTCGATGGCGAAGGCCCATGCGGCCCCGAGCAGGTACGGAAGCAATCCCGCGTAGAGGAAGAACCGATAGCGCACCAGGCTCAGCACGCGCCAGATCGGCGACGGCGAGACGCCCGCGTGGGGAATCAGAGGTGAATCCATTCGTGCAGCGTCGAAGTCTTGCGCGGATCGGCGGCGAGCTCCTCGACGAACTGCGCGACGCGCGGGTCGCGCCAGGCGCGCTGGAAATTCGCCCACACCTCGGTGACGGATTGCCTGCGCAGGTCGCCGCAGACGAAGGGCAACGCGTTGATGAGCTTCACGAGGCCGTTGGGCAGGATGATGAACAGCGCCGCCGGGTGTTGCAGGCGATGGCGCAGCTCCTCGAGCAGGCCCATCTCGTGGAAATACACGCGCATCCGGCCGTGGTACTCCTGCGCCTTCGCCTTCAGCTTCGCGAAGAATTCCGCGTACTGCTCCTCGCTGGGCGCGATCTTGCGCCACGTCTTCACGGCGTTGCCCGTGTACATCGTGCGGCCGGTGTAGAAGCTGTACGCGCCCAGCTCGTACGCGAGGTCGATCGCGCCTTCGATCTCGTGGACGTTGAAGTGCGTCGGCGAGAAATTCACCTCGATGGGCACGCCCGCGTCGCGGAGGTTGCGCGTGCCGTCGGTGACGACGTCGAACTGCCCATGCACGCGCATGCGGTTGAAGGTTTCCTTCGATCCGCCGTCGATGCTCACCTGCACGGCCTTCACGCCGGCATCGCGCAATCGCCCGCAGTTCTCCGTCGTGAGGTAATGCCCGTTGGTCTCGACCTTGAGCTGGCCGCTGCCCGCGCAGAAATGCTCGGCCATCTCGAAGAAATGCGGGTGCACCATGGGCTCGCCGCCGGAGAATGAAACGTACGGCACGTCGAGCTCCACCATCTGGTCGAGGATCCCGCGGAATTCATCGGGCGAGAGCTCGTCCTTGAACGCCTTGCCGGGACCGCTTTCCTCGATGCAGTGCAGGCACGCGAGGTTGCATTCGTTGGTGATCTGCCACGCGACGTAGAGCGGCGCGCCGAGGTCTTCCGTCCCTTTCACTCGGCCTCCAGGAGTCCCTTCGCGCGCAATTCCTCCACGAGCGACTTCACCTCGCGGTCGATGGCGCCCGAGGGGTCCGCGTAGCGCTTGTTCAGCTTGGCCGCGATTTCGCCCTCGGCGGTGCCCGCGGCGATCTCGCGAACGACGGCCGCCCCGGTGGCGTTGAGCGTGAAAACCTTCTCGGTGCGCGTCTCGAAGAGCACGCCCCCGAACTTCTCCTCCCGGAACTTCACGTACTTCGCCAGTTTCATGACGCCGTCCTTTCGAGGTCACTCCCCAGTCTATCAAGGTTGGCCCGCCGCGCCCCTCGGATAGGACCAAAGGGCACTGTCTTCCATATATCAGAATGTGGCAGGATGTAAGCGAAATCTCAGCGCAGGCTCTATTCAGGGAGAATGGCCGTGCGGATCTGCAGATCGCTCGTTGTACTGGCCATCTGGTGCCTTGCATCGGTGTCGAGCGCACGCGCCGAGGATCCGGCCAAGCCCGAACCCGCGATGCCCATCTGCGCCAGCTGCCACGAGCAGCAGGCGCACTCCATCGTCTTCACCGCCCACGGCGCGAAGAACGACGCCAACGGATCCATGTGCCAGGCGTGCCACGGCGACGCCACGGAGCACCTGAAGGACCCGATGAAGGCGAAACCGGCCAATCCCTTCTCGAAGGCGCATCCCGCCCCCGCCGCCGAGCAGACCCAGGTCTGCATGACCTGCCACAGCGGTGGCCGGCATCTCGCCTTCTGGGAATCGGGCAAGCACGCGAAGAACGACGTGACGTGCGCCAACTGCCACAGCATGCACGGCACGCAGAAGAACCCCACGGTCGCGCCCTTCACGACGAGTTTCCGGCCCAATGAGGCGGACATGTGCGGAACGTGCCACCAGGCCGTCCGCTCGGCGATCATGAAGCCGTCGCACCATCCGATCATCGAGAACAAGCTGAAGTGCTCCGACTGCCACAATCCGCACGGAGCGCAGACGCCCGCGATGCTGCGCCACGAGAGCGTGAATGCTCAATGCACGTCGTGCCATGCCGACAAGCGCGGGCCGTTCATCTTCTCGCACCCGCCAGTGGACGAGAACTGCCTCTCCTGTCACAACCCGCACGGCTCGGTCCATTACCGCCTGCTGAACGACCACGTGCCCGATCTCTGCCAGGACTGCCACGACTGGTCGAAGCACCCCGGCTCGTTCTACCAGGGACAGGGAGGATGGATCTGCCAGTCGGGCGACACGAGCTCGGCCTGCGCCGGAAAGCCTGGAGCGCCGAATTCCGCGGTGAGCACGCGGCTCATTTCGAGGGCCTGCGTGAACTGCCACAGCTCGATCCACGGGTCCAACGCCCCGGGCGCGCGCGGCCAGTTCCTCACGCGCTGACGGAAGGGAGCCGACCATGAAACGGAAAACCCTTCCCCTCCTGGTCTCGGGACTGTTCGTGGCGACCGCGTCGCTCGCGGATGATGCTCCGGCAACCACGCCGTGGATCACGCAGGGCGCGGTCACCGTCGGCGGCATCGGCACGAACACGTCGGGACGCGATCCCTCCAAGCTGCAGGAGTACCAGGACCTCACCAACGGCGTGCTCTCGAGCGTCTTCGTGCGCGG
>DATGGI010000156.1:0-22163 GCA_035308545.1 Usitatibacter sp. | reverse complement strand
CGACCACGAAGACATGGTCATGCGCATTCACGAACTCGATCACCTCGTCATGGAACGGGAACGCGCGCACGCGAAGCGCGTCGACGTGCATGGACTCGGAATCGAGTATCGCGAGCGCCTCGTCCATGGCCGGAGCCGTCGAGCCGTAGTAGATCACGCCGAAGCGCGAGCCCTTGCCGTGCTTGCGAAGCACGGGCTTCGGCACGCAATCCTTGGCTGTCTCGAACTTCTTGAGCAGCCGCTGCATGTTGTCGACGTACGCGCTGCCTTCTTCCGTGTACCGCGCATAGCGGTCCCGGCTCGTGCCCCGGGTGAAGAAGGAGCCGCGCTTGGGGTGCGTGCCCGGATAGGTGCGCCAGGTGATGCCGTCCGCGTCGACGTCGAGATAGCGGCCGAAGCGCTTGCCCGCTTCGAGATCCGCGTACGAAAGCACCTTGCCGCGATCGTAGCGCTTGCTGTCGTCCCACTTGAGGGGCTCGCAGAGGCGCTCGTTCATGCCGATATCGAGGTCCAGGAGCACGAAGACCGGTGTCTGCAGGCGGTCGGCGAGATCGAAGGCCTGCGCGGCGAGCTCGAAGCCCTCCTTCGGGTCCTCCGGAAACAGGAGCACGTGCTTGGTGTCGCCGTGGGACGCGTAGGCGCAGGAGAGCACGTCGGATTGCTGCGTGCGCGTGGGCATCCCCGTCGAGGGGCCCGCGCGCTGCACGTCGAAGATCACGGCGGGAATCTCGGCGAAATAAGCGAGGCCGATGAATTCCTGCATGAGCGAGATGCCGGGGCCCGAGGTGCACGTGAACGCGCGCGCGCCGTTCCAGGCAGCCCCGATCACGATGCCGATGGAGGCGAGCTCGTCTTCGGCCTGCACGATCGCGTAGCGCGCCTTGCCGGAGTCGGGATCGGTGCGGAACTTGCGGCAGTGCTTGGCGAAGGCCTCCGCCATCGACGACGACGGAGTGATCGGGTACCACGCGGCCACCGTCGCGCCGCCGTACACGCAGCCCAGCGCCGCGGCGCTGTTGCCTTCGAGGAAGACGCGGTCGCCCACCTTGTCGGAGCGCTTCACCTCGAGCGCGATCGCCGGCAGGCGTTCCTTCGCGTAGTCGCGGCCCATGTGGAGGGCCTTGATGTTGGGCTCGAGCAGCTTCTCCTTGCCCTTGTACTGCTCGCCGATCAGCTTCTCGACCTCGGCGATCTCGATGTCGAGCAGCGTCGCGAGCGCGCCCACGTAGATGATGTTCTTGAAGAGCTGGCGCTGGCGCGGATCCGTATACGTCTGGTTGCAGATCTCCATGAGCGGCATGCCGATCACGTTCACGTCTTCGCGGAACCTGTCCTTCGGCAGCGGCTTGGTGGAGTCGTAGAAGAGGTATCCGCCGGGTTCGATCTCGGCGACGTCCTTCTCCCAGGTCTGCGGGTTCATGGCGACCATGAGGTCCACGCCGCCGCGGCGCCCGAGCCAGCCGCGTTCCGACACGCGGACTTCGTACCACGTGGGCAGGCCCTGGATGTTCGAGGGAAAGATGTTGCGTGGGCTCACGGGGACGCCCATGCGCAGGATCGACTTTGCGAAGAGCGTGTTCGCCGAGGCGGAACCCGAACCGTTGACGTTGGCGAACTTGACGACGAAATCGTTGACTGCCGCGATGGGCTTCATCGATCGAGGGGTAGCTCCTCCGGTCTGTTGCCGACAGTTTACCTTGGGAGGAGCCTCGCCGGTGCGCCTGCGCGGATGCGGGCGGAGGGAGGCGCGATGCCGGCGGCGGGCGCGGGCCGCGCCTCGGGAGCGGCCGCGTCGATGCTGAAGCGCCCCACCAGCTCGGACAGGCGATTGGCCTCTTCCTTGAGCCGCACGGCGGCGAATGCCGTGTCCTGCACCACGGACGCGCTCTGTTGCGTGGCGCCCTGGAGCTGCGAGATCGCCGAGTTGATGCCCTCCATGCCGCTCGATTGCTCGTGGGAGGCGACCGCGATCACGCCGATCTGCTCGTTCACCGACTCCACGTTCTTCGTGATGTCCGCGATCACCTCGCCCGCCTGGTGCACGAGCGCCGTGCCCGCGCTCACGCTGGTGACGGAGCTGTCGATGAGGGACTTGATCTCCTTGGCCGCTTCGGCGCTGCGGTGCGCCAGGGAGCGGACCTCGGCCGCCACCACGGCGAAACCGCGGCCCTGCTCGCCCGCGCGCGCGGCTTCCACGGCGGCGTTGAGGGCGAGGATGTTGGTCTGGAACGAGATCCCTTCGATCACGCCGATGATGTCGACGATCTTGCGCGAGCTCGCCTCGATGCCGTCCATCGTCGCGATCACCTCGCCGCCGATCTGGGCGCCCTTGCGGGCCACCATCGTCGCCTCGCCCGCGGCCTTGCTCGCGGTCTTGCAGCTATCGGCGTTCTGCCGCACGGTCGAGGACATTTCCTCCATCGCGGCGGCGGTCTGCTCGAGCGTGGACGCCTGGTCCTCGGTGCGCTGGGAAAGCCGGACGCTGCCGGAGGCCACCTCTTCGGCCGCGCCGCGCGCGGTTTCCGCGCTCGCCCGCGCCTGCGTCACCAGGTCCCGGAGGCTGTCGTGCGTATCGCAGAGCGTCCGGAAGAGCTTCGTGAACTGGCCCTCGCCGAGGCGCTCGCGGGCTTCGTCGCGGGTCATCACGGAGGAATTGCGCCGCAGGTCGTGCTGGTTGAGGAGCGAGGCGATGCTGTTCACGACCTTCCAGGCTTCCGCCGCGCTGTAGTAATGCGCCGCGCCCACGTACCAGGCGAGCGCGTAGGCGAACCCGACCGCGGCGCCCTGGGCCGAAAGCCAGTGGGATGGATTGTCCGTTAGCGCGATGGCGAGCGGGACCGTGAACAGGAACGCGATGAGCGGCAGCTTGATGCTGTTCGGCCATCGAATGATGTACGCCATCGCTGGCGCGAGGAGCCACTTCATCGTCTATTTCCCCTCAGAAAATCTCGACCTTCTTCTCGTCCGGCTGGGTACCGGATTCGCCGTCTCTGTTGGCGCCGTACTTGTCCAGGTCGGTGGCCGCGGTCTCGACCGCGCCACGTTCGGCGATGCGGGGCTTCAACGCGCTTTCGGAATACGCGCGCACGGCCCGGTAGAGGTCACGCTGCAGCAAGGCGTGGGTCTCGTGCGACAGCAGCGACAGCGACTCGGCGGCCGCGCCCAGCGTGGGCTTGTGCACCCGCTCGAGCTTCTGCCGCGTGATGTCCTGGAACTGCATCGCGATGATGATCTGGTTGATGTCCTTCTGGATCTCCACCGAGAGATCGTTGATGCGGTTCAGCGTGATCCCGATCTGCCGCGTCTGGGCGATCGTGGCCTCGTTCAGCGTGCTGATCTCGCTCCTGGCCACCTCCACGGCGCGTCGCGCGGCGTCGGCCACCTGCGTGGTGCGCTTGTTGCCCTGCCTCACCTCGTCGCCGATGGCGTCCAGGCCCTGGCGGGTCTTGCGCGTGAGCTCGTGGGCCTCGCCGCTGATTCCGCGGATCCGGTCGGTCATCTCGATGAAGTCGCGCGAGCTCAAGGTCTGCGACGTCATGGCCACGGAGCTGTCGAGCGCGATGCGGGAGATCTGCGAGGCCATGTTGCGCAGCCCGTCGATCGTCTCCTCCATCACCTTCGCGTGCTCGGTGACGCGCTTCTGGTGGTTCGCCATCTCGTCGGCCGCCGCCGAAAAGCCGCTCATGTGCGTGGTGACGTTCTGGAGCTGCGAATCGTAGGCCTTGATGAATTCCGGGAGCGACAGCACGCCGCTGTTCTGGCCCTCGCCCTCCTGCAGGATCGACATGGCCGCCTCGGTCTGCTCGTGGGCCTTGGCGACGACCACGCGGAAATTCTTGCTGATCTCGGTGACGGCGTTCTCCGTGAGGCCGATCACCTCTTCCACGCTCTCGCTCAGCATCTCGAGGCGCTTGCGATTCGTCTCCGAGGCGCTGTCCCAGCGCTCGAGCATCGTGTCGAGCCCCACCACGACCTGCTGGAAGAGCCGCGTGCGCTTGCGCCACTTGAGGAAGGGCTCGTCGCCGCCGGAGCCGATCTGCTCCTCTTCGGAATTCACGTCGCGGACCACGAGCGCGAGCGCCATGATCGCGGCGACGGGCACGAGGGCGAGCGAGATGGCGAGCGCCCAGAACGGCACCAGCGCGGCCATCCACACCCAGGGCAGGAACAGTACGACGATCAGCGCCGCGAGGAGGTACGGGTGCTGCCAGCCGTACTTCAGGTAGCGCATCGTCAGGCTTGCCGCGCCACGCCGTCGAGAAGGTCGAGCTCGCCGGTCGAGAGGAATTTCTCGATGTCGAGGAGGAGCACCATGCGGTCGTTCAGCGTGGCGACTCCAGTGAGATAGCTCGAGTCCACGACGGAGCCGAGCTTCGGGGGATCCTTCACGTCGATCGGGGCGAGTCGCACCACGTCGGAAACCGCGTCGACCACGATGCCGATCACGCGCGAGGCGAGCCGCAGGATCACGACGACCGTGAACGAGTCGTAGCGCGGCTCCGGAAGCCGGAACTTGATGCGCATGTCGATCACGGGAACGATCGTGCCGCGCAGGTTCACCACGCCCTTGAGGAAATCGGGCGCCGACGGGATCGCGGTCACCTTCTCGTAGCCGCGGATCTCCTGGACCTTGAGGATGTCCACGCCGTACTCCTCCTTGCCGATCACGAACACCAGCACCTCGCGGGTCGCGTCGCGCACGGCGGTACGGCTTTCCATGGTCAGAATTCCTCCCAGTCGTCGCCGGCGGTGGTCGCCGTGGCCGCGAGCTTCGCCAACGGCTCGGGCTTGGCTCCCGCCGTCTTGGCGATCATCGCCGCGGGACCCGACGAGAACTCGGGTTCACGGCGAGCGTTGCGCCCGTAGTCGTTGCGCTCGGCACGCGCGGTGGGCGCGGCCTGGGCTCCATCCACCGCGAACGCGCTCACGGCCTCTACCAGCATCTCGGCCTGCTGCTTCATGCCTTGCGCCGCGGCCGCCGATTGCTGCACGGCGCTCGCGTTCTCCTGCACGACCTTGTCCATCTGCGTCACGGTCTTGTTCACCTGCTGGACGCCGCGGCTCTGCTCCGCCGAGGCCTCCGCGATCTGGTTCATGAGCGCGCTCACGCGCTGCACGTCGACGACGAGCGCCTGGATGGTGCCGCCGGCCTGCTCGACCTGCGTCGTGCCGTTGCGCACCTCGTCGACCGAGTGGCCGATGAGGTCCTTGATCTCCTTGGCCGCCTGGGCGCTGCGCTGCGCGAGCGAGCGCACTTCGGCCGCCACCACGGCGAAGCCGCGACCCTGCTCGCCGGCGCGAGCCGCTTCCACCGCGGCGTTGAGCGCGAGGATATTGGTCTGGAATGCGATGGCGTCGATGACCGAGGTGATATCCGAGATGCGCTGCGCGCTCTTGCTGATCTCGTTCATCGTGACGACCGCGCTGCCCACCTCGTTGCCGCCCTGCTCCGCGCGCTTCGCCGCGTTGCGCGCGAGCTCGTCGGCTTCCTTGGCGTTGTCGGCGTTCTGGCGCACGGTGCTCGCGAGCTCTTCCATGCTTGCCGCCGTCTCCTCGAGGGCGGAAGCCTGCTCTTCGGTGCGCTGCGAAAGGTCCGTCGTTCCGGCGGCGACCTGCATCGAGGCGCTCGCCACGTTGTTGGCCGACAATCGAACCTTGGAGACGACTTCCGCGAGCGACGTATTCATGCGACCGAGCGCGGAGACGAGCTGGCCCGCCTCGTCTTCGCTGCGCGCGACGATCCGTCCCGTGAGGTCGCCCTGCGCGATGCGTTCGGCGAATTTCCCGGCGGCACTCATGGGCGCCAGCACTGCACGGCGGAAGAAGACCCACAACGCGACCAGCGCGCCCACCATCGAGGTGATCGTGCCGATGATGGCGAGGCGATATCCCGTCTCGGCGGCGTTCACGGCTTGCGCGGTCGCCCGCGCGCCCCACTCCGTCGCGAGCTTCTCGGCGTTGTCGAGCGCGTCCGTCGGGGCCTTCGAGGCGCCTTCCGTGGCCTTGTCGCCCGTGCGCGGGTCGAACTTGCTGTCCTTGAACGCTTCGAGTCCCTTGCGATAGGTTTCGCCTGTGGCCTTGTGCGTGGAAAGGAATTTCTCGAGCGCCGCCCGGACGTCCTCGTGGGGCGTGGCGTTGCGTGCTTCCTTCGCCGTTTCCGCGACATCCTTCTCGCTGTCGACGAACGTCTTCCAGGCGGCATCCACGGTTTCGGCGTCGCGGCCGCGCAGCAGCACGTTCTTCCAATCCTGGCTTTGCTGCTTGAGCGCCACGGTGGCGCGGAGGATCGACTGTTGCGTCTCGAAGTCGTCGCGGCTTATCCGGTCGAGTTCCTGGATCGATCCATAGACGCGGGTCAGTGCAAGCACGGACACGGCGAGCGCAATCGCCAGCGCGACGGACATCAGCAGGAGGACCTTGAACTGCAGGCTCTTGGTCTTGATCTTCATCTTGATGCTTCCAGTGTCTCCGATTCTAGAAAAGCGTCACGTTCTTGGCGCCCAGCATCTCGGCGAGCGCCCCTTCGGCTGCCACGAGGCGATCGGCCATCGAGTGCAGGAAGGCGAGGTGGAATTGCTTGGTGCACTCGGGCGAAGCGAGCCAGAGCACATCGGGATCGAATTCGACGATGGTGCAGTCGGTCACCGCCGTGGCGGTTGTGAAGCGGCGCGCGCCCGAGCGCCGCAGGAACGAGATCTCGGCGATGCTTTCGCCCGCGCCGCGGATCGCGAGGAGCGTGCCGCGCCGCGTCATGCGGATCTGGCCGCGCACGAGCACGAAGAAGGAATAGCCCGCATCGTCCTCGCCCACGAGCTGCGATCCGCCGCGCACGTTGAAGATCCGCGCCATCGAGGCGGCCTCTGCGAGCGTCGCGGCGTCGAAATCCCTGAAGAACGGCAGCGGCTTCAGCAGCGCCGCGACACGCTCGGCTTCCGTGACGCTCTGGAGCTCGGGCTCGGTGATCGTGCGCAGGTCGGAGGCGAACTCCTCGTACGTGTTGTATCGCAGGTTCGCGTCGCGCGCGGTGGCGCGGCGGAAGATCGCGTCGAAGACGGGCGGCAGGCCGGGCCTCGCCGCCGAGGGTGGCGGAAGGTTCCCGAGCATGATGCGCGTGGCGAGCGCGGCCGGCGTCTCGGCGGGAAACGGCAGCGCGCCCACGAGCATCTTGTACATCATCACGCCCACGGCGTAGACGTCGCTCTTGAGCGTGGCGGGCCTGCCCTCGAGCTGCTCGGGAGCCATGTACGCGGGCGAGCCCACGCGCATGTTGCGCGTCGAATCGAAGGCGAGGTTCGTGAACGCGACACCGAAGTCGGCGACCTTCGCTTCTCCCTCCGCGTCCATGAGGATGTTGGCGGGCTTGAGGTCCCGATGGATGATGCCGTGCGCATGGGCATAGGACAGGGCGTCGCAGATGCGCTCGAGGATGTGCGCCACGCGCTCGGGCTTGAGCAGGCCGTCGGGCGTGCAGAAGCGGTCGAGGCTGCCCTCCTTCATGTACTCCATCACGATGTAGGCGCGCTCGTCGTCGGCGGCCGCATCGTAGACCTGTGTGATTCCGGGGTGCGTGAGCTTCTTCGCGAGCAGCGTTTCCTTGAGGAAGAGCGAGCGGAAAAGCTTCGGGTCGTCGCCGAACTGGTGCGGGTCGTACATCTTGATCGCGACCTCGCGCGCCGGAAAAAGCTCGCGGCCGAGGTAGATCGTCGCCGACTGGCCGCGGCCCAGCACGCCCATCACCTCGTAGTTGCCGATCTTGGTGGGCGCGGAGCCCGTGCCGGGCAGCGTGGAGGCGAAGTCGTTCTTGAGGCTCATTCACCGTCCTCGCGGATGCGCCGCATGATCGTCGCGACGTCGAGGAGCAGCACGCTCGCCTCCTTCAGCGTCTCGCCTTCGGCGGATTTCCTCGCGCCGATCCCGGAGATCGCCGTGCCGATCTTGCGGGCGCCCAGCTCCGGCGCCGGCATGATCTCGTCGTCGGCGAGCGCGATCACGTCGGAGACCGCGGTCACCACGATGCCCACGAGGCGCCCCTCGACGTTGAGGACGATGGCGCTCGCCTCGGCGAGCTCGATGGGCTTGTCGAAGCCGAACATGAGGCCCAGGTCCACGACGGGAACGATGGCGCCGCGAAGGTTGACCACGCCGCGCACGTAGCGCGACACGTGCGGCACGCGCGTCACCTGGCGCACCTCGCGGATCTCCTGCACCTGGAGGATGTCGATGCCGTAGCTCTCGTCGCCGAGGCGGCAGGTCAGGAACTCGCGGCGCGCGGCTTCGGTATCGACGCTCACTTCGACTCCTTGCGCGTGGCGGCAAGCAGCGCGCGCTCGCGGATCCGCGGCAGCGGGCAGACTTCGTGCGTGGCGTCCAGCTCGACGGCCTCGCGCGGCATTCCGTAGATCACGCTGGTGGCCTCGTCCTGGGCGATGTTGTAGGCGCCCTTCTTCTTCATCTCGAGCATGCCGCTCGCGCCGTCCTTGCCCATGCCGGTCATGATGACGCCCGTGGCATCGGCGCCGATGAACTTCGCCACCGACATGAACAGGAAATCGACCGAGGGGCGGTGCAGGTTCATCGGCGGCTCGGTGGAAAGCTTGGCGAGCGTCTGCCCGCCTTCGCGCTTCACCCAAAGGTGCTTGCCGCCCGGCGCGATGTACGCGTGCCCCGGAAGGATCGGGTCGTTGTGCTCGGCCTCCTTCACGTTGATCTTGCAAAGGCCGTTCAGGCGCTCGGCGAACATCTTCGTGAAATTCTCGGGCATGTGCTGCACGATCACGATGCCGGGGCAGTCGACGGGCATGCCCACCAGGAATTCGCGGATCGCTTCGGTGCCGCCCGTGGAAGCACCCACGGCGATGATGCGGTCGCTGGTCTTCACGCCCACCGGGACCGGGCGCTTCAGGACCGGCGGCATCGTGGCCTCGACCGAGGTCATGTCCGCCTCGCGCTTCGGGGTCTTCAGCCGCGCGCTCTTCGCCGCGCGGACCTTGTCGGCGATCATCTGGCCGTAGTCGTCGGGCGCCTGCTCGTTGAGCTTGGGCTTGGTGACGAAATCCACGGCGCCGAGCTCGAGCGCGCGGAACGTCACTTCCGAGCCGCGCTCCGTCGCCGCGGAGATCATCACCACGGGCATGGGCTTGGCGCGCATCAGCTTGTCGAGGAACTCGAGGCCGTTCATCTTGGGCATCTCGATGTCGAGCGTGATCACGTCGGGCTTGAGCGACTTGATCATGTCGCGCGCCTCGAACGCGTCGGCGGCGGCGCCGACCACGATCATGTCGTTCTGGTCGTTGATGATCTCGGTGAGGACGTCGCGGATCATGCGCGAGTCGTCGACGATGAGGACCTTGATTTTTTCTGTCATTTGAACAGCTCCGCGCCGCCTTCGACCGGCGCATGGAAGAGTCGCGCGCCGTAGTCACGCTCGCGCAGGACGATCGTGTCGTTGTTGACCTTGCGCAGGCGCTTCACCATCACCTTGCCGCTGCGCGGGAAGAAGTAGATCTTGCGCGGCCACACGTCGAGCAGATCCCGCGCCGCGATCGGGATGCGCTCGATATTCAGGTACTCGACGATGAATTCCGCGTTCTGCTGCCCCACGTTGGAGAGCATGAAGCCCTGGAGCACGTTGCCGCCGCCGAACACCTTCGCCTCGAGGCGCTCACGCTTGCCGCCGAGCTTGAGGATCTGGTTGATGAGCAGCTCCATCGCGTGCACGCCGTAGCGCCCGCCCGCGCTGATGTTGCCGTGGGACCCCACGAGCTTTCCCTCGTCGGGAAGCATGAAGTGGTTCATGCCGCCGATGCCCGTGTCGCGGTCGCGCAGGCATGCGCTCACGCACGACCCCAGCACCGTGACGAGCGCCATGTCCTTGTTGGTGGCGTAGTACTCGCCCGGCAATATCTTCGCCGTCTCGACCTTGAAGTGCGGGTCGTAGTAGCGATTGGGCTGGTCGTCGCGAAGGGGATCGTCGTCGCGCATCATCACGCAGCCACCAGTTCGTAGACGGTCTGGCCCCGCAGCTTGAAGTAGCGTCCCTGGTCGAGGAGGCTCTCGGCGTGGCCGGCGAAGAACAGGCCCTGGGGCGCGAGGAGCGAGGCGAATCGCTCCACGAGCTTCCTCTGCGTGGCCTTGTCGAAATAGATCATCACGTTGCGGCAGAAGATGGCGTCGAGGCCGCCCTGGATGGGCCACTCGTCGTCCATCAGGTTCACGCGCATGAACTCGACGCGCGAGGCGATCTCGCGGCGGACGCGCGCCTTGCCCTCGTGGCGCCCGGTGCCGCGCAGGAAGAATCGCTTCTGCCGGGCCTCGGGAAGGCGCGACACGGACTGCAGCGGATAGACGCCCTCGCCCGCTGCGGCGAGCACTTGCGTGTCCAGGTCGCTCGCGATCACGGAGAAGTTACCCTGCGGCAGTGATTCGGTGAGGCACATCGCGATGGTATAGGGCTCCTCGCCCGAGGAACAACCGGCGCTCCATACCCGGAATGGCCGTCCTGGCGGGCATTGCGCGGCGTATTCGGCGAGCGTGTTGAAGTGGTGCTCCTCGCGATAGAACGAGGTCACGTTGGTCGTGAGCGCGTTTGTGCAGTGCTCCCACTCCGCGGGCTCGAGGTCGAGGAAGCGGATGTAGTCGTCGAACGAACCGATTCCCAGGGATCGGAGGCGGCGTGCAAGGCGCGCATACACCATCTCGCGCTTGGCTTCGGGAAGGCGGATGCCCGAGAAGCGATAGATGCGGTCGCTGATCACGCGGAAATGCTCCGCGCTGAAAGGAAACTCACGCGACGCGCTGCTCATCGCTTCCCCGGCGTTCGTCATGCGGCGTTGCGCGCGATGGCGCGGGCGGAGGTGCGGGTGAAGGCGCTCACGTCGAGGATGAGCGCCACGCGTCCGTCGCCCAGGATCGTCGCACCCGCGACTCCCGGAACGGAATGCAGGTTCGCGTCGAGCGACTTCACCACGAGCTGCTGCTGGCCCACCAGCTGGTCCACGAGCAGCGCCGAGCGGCGGCTGTCCACCTCGACCACGAGGCAGATCGGCTCCGGCCGCTCGCGGCCCGGGTCGGCGAATTGCACGATGTCGTCGAGGCGCACGATGGGCAGGTGCTCTCCGCGCACGGCGACGAGCGAAGCCTGGTTCACGATCGAGCGGATGTCGCCCGGGGCCGGCTTGAAGGCCTCGGCGACGAACTCGAGCGGGACGATGTATTGCTCGTCGCCCACGCCCACGATCATGCCGTCCAGCACCGCGAGGGTGAGCGGCACCTGGATCGTGATCGTGGTCCCCTCGCCCTTCACGGACGAGACCGAGACGCTGCCGCCCAGGGACGCGATGTTGCGGCGGACGACATCCATGCCGACCCCGCGTCCCGAGAGGCTCGTCACTTCCTTCGCCGTCGAGAATCCCGCCTCGAAGATGAGGCCCCAGGCTTCGACGTCGCTCCACGAATCGCTCACGTCCATGCCCAGCTCGCGAGCCTTGGCGAGGATGCGTTCGCGATCGAGGCCGCGTCCGTCGTCGTGCACCTCGATGATGACGCTGCCGCCGCGATGGGTGGCGCGCATCTGCACGGTGCCCTGCTCGGGCTTGCCGGACTTCACGCGCTCGTCCGGCGACTCGATGCCGTGGTCGATCGCGTTGCGCACGACGTGGGTCAGCGGATCGACGAGCAGCTCGATCAGCTCCTTGTCGAGCTCGGTGTCGTGGCCCTGCGTGCGCAGGTGCACCTTCTTGCCGAGCTTCGAGGACACGTCGTACACGAGGCGCGGGAAGCGGCTGAACACGAACTCCATCGGCATCATGCGGATGGACATGACGGCCTGCTGGAGATCGCGGGTATTGCGGTCGAGCGTGGCGAGGCTGTGGGCGAGGTGCTCGTCCTTGCCCGCGTCGATGGCGCCGGCGGACTGCTGCATCATCGCCTGCGCGATCACGAGCTCGCCCACGAGGTTCACGATGCGGTCGATCTTCTCGACGCTCACGCGGATTGAAGACTGGTCGCCCTTGCGCCGGTTCTGCTCCACGGGCGCGTCGGGTTCGAAGAGTCCGTATTTTTCTTTCTCGACGGGCTTGTCGGAAGCGCGCCGGTCGCCGGTACGCCGGTCCATCGCGGCCGGAGCCGGGGCAGGTGCGCTGCCGGGCGCGTCCTCGAAGAGCCCATAGGCGGGGCCCTTCGGCGTGGCGGGCGCCGCAGGCTCGGCCGCATCGGGCGTGTCGAAGAACGATTCTTCCGTGGGTTTGGTTGAAACCGGCGTGGGAACGACGGAGGACTCCACCTTCGCCGTCACGCGATAGCCCGCGAGCGTATTTCGCATGGCGTTCATCGCCGGATCGTTGTCGCGCTCGCCGGCCTTGAGCCGTTTCAGGTGCGATTTGAAGACGTCGCACGCGTCGAGCAGCAGGCGCACCGTGGTCTCGTCGGCCCGGCCCTTGCCCTTGCGCAACGCGTCGAAGAGCGTCTCCATCTCGTGTGTCGCTTCGGCGAGCTGCGTGAAGCCGAACGTGCCGCTGCCGCCCTTGATCGAGTGGGCGGCGCGGAAGATCGTGTTCAGCGTCTCCGTGTTGTTCCCGTCACGGCCGAGGCCCATCGCGTGCTCCTCGATGGACTCCAGGTGCTCCTGGGCCTCGTCGAAGAACGTCGCGATGAATCGATTCAGGTCGATCGGCATGGAATCCCTTCTAGCGAAGGACCTTGTTGACCACCTCGAGAAGCGTCGCCGGATCGAAAGGCTTCACGAGCCAGCCCGTCGCCCCCGCCGCGCGCCCCTGCGCCTTCATGGCGTCGGACGATTCCGTGGTGAGCAGCAGGATCGGCACGTTCTTGTAGTCGCGAAGCTCCCTCAGGCTCCTCACCAGCGTGAGGCCGTCCATGTTGGGCATGTTCTGGTCGGTGATCACGAGGTCGCACGACGTCGTGGTGGCGCGATCGAGGCCCTGGGCCCCGTCTTCGGCTTCGATCACCCGGTATCCGGCGCTCTCGAGCACGAACGCGACCATCTCGCGCATGGTGGCCGAGTCGTCGACCGCTAGTATTGTTTTCATCGCTTGGCCCGCTTTCTCAGAAAAGGTCCACGCTGCCCGCGTGCTTCTTGTCGCTGCGGGGATGGCGCGCATCGTCGTCGATCTGCTGGATGCCCGCGACGATGCAGTCGAGCATCGCGCGCGAGCGCTGGATCCACTGCTCGGCCTGCGCCGGATCGTTCACGGGCGGCTTCGACAGCGAGATCGCCTCGCCCAGCTTCTCGCGCATCTTGTCCACGCGAAGCTTCTGGGCATCGATCAATTGGTTCACGAGGTCGTGGGACTGCAGGTGCTGGACCGCGCGATAGAGGTGGTCGAGCACGACTTCGTATTCGACGTTCTTGGGCACGGCGCTCGTCTCGACGTCCTTCTGCGCGGCCACGAGCCGGTCCGCGGCGCCGCGGAAGGCCGTCATGAGCTCGCCCGAGGCCTCGCGGAGCAGCACCTGGCTGCGCGCGAGCTCCTCGGCCGTGAGCGCGAGACGCTCGTTCAAGGTCGTCGCCACCGTCACCAGCAGGTCGGCGGCCTGGGCCGCGTCCCGTGCATCGGGTGCCGGCGATTTTTTGTCGTCCATCCTCGTATTCTCCCTGTGCGCGCGTCGCGCGCCTACCGCACCGCGTTCATCACCTCGAAGGTCGACCCGCCGACCTCGATCACGTCTCCCGGGGATAGGCGATGCGTGCCCGGACCCAGCTCCTGGCGATTCAACCGCGGCGGGCGCGTGCCGCCGAACCTCGCCAGGAAAAAACCGCCTCCGCGCCGCACCACGAGCGCCGAATCGGCGCCCGCCGTGCCCAACATCGTGTTGGCCTGCTCGAGGGCGATGATCTCGCCCACGCGCGCCCCCGCTTGCACCCGCAACGCCAACGCCTCGGTGGCCGCTGGCACCGGAGCGTCCCCGGTGCGCACGACTTCGTGCGACGGGCCCTGGCGAAACGAATCGCGCGGGATCGCCATCGTGCGCGACAGGTCCACCTCGGCCGCCGGCGCCTTGGGCGCGGGCACGTGCGCCGCGAGCATCGTCCGCTCGAAATCCGTCTGCACCGTGCTTTCGATGTTCGCCATGCCGCCGGCGAGCATCGCGTCGTCGAAGAAGTGCAGCTTGTGCTTCCCGACCTCGATGAGATCCAGGTGGTGGACCACCTGGTGGTTCGTCGAGAGGCCGTTCACCTTGGTGCCGTTAGTGCTGGCCAGGTCCTCCACGTAGATCGTCGTGTTCACGATCCTGAACAGCATGTGCCGCCCGGAGATCGCGGGATGGTCGATGCAGATGTCGCAAGTCGGATGGCGCCCGACGACCGTCACCGCCTTGGAAAGCTCCATCTCGGTGACGATTTCCCCGTCGAGGCTCAATACGACTCGCGCGCCCAATCATCCCTCGCGCCGGAACCGGGAGTTGGCGGAGTTCGCCGCCTTCAATTGGTTGTCCACGCTCTTCACGCCCTCCGCGGCCTTCGCGACCTCCCCAGCCGCGCTGGCCTCCGCCTGCGTATCCACGACGCCGAGCAGGCTCACCACGCCGCCGCTGCACTCCACCGTGAAGTGGGTCCTGGCGGTGCGTTCGTCGCGGCGCAGGGCCGAGCGCACGCTCCATTCCGTGGCGAGGTCATCGACCATGCGAAGGGAGTCCTGGGTTTCCTGGAAGCATTTGCGCTTCATCATGCCATCGATCTCGTCGACGCATTCCTCGACCGAGAGCCGCTCCGTGCAGAGCACGAGGTCGTAGAGCTCGGGATCGCGCCAGTTCACGCCGAAGTGGCGCTTGGTGATCGCGGTATGGGCCTCCTCGCTCATCTGGATCTCGGATTCCACGGTCTCGCGGTTGTCCGTCTGGAGGCGGTCCATCATGCGGCTCACGCGCGTCTCCAGGGGTGCGCAGACGCGAACACGGATCACGTGCGGGATATTCCTCAGCAGGTGCACGGCGCCCCAGCCGCGGATCACCGCGGTGGAACCGTCGCGCAGGAACCTGAAAGTCTCGTCGGCGGTGAAGATCGAAAGCGCGGTGCGGTCCGTCGTGAGCTTTTCCCAGAGGCCCGACTTGCCGTCGAGGAAGCGCTCCACGTGGCTCTTGCGAAGCCGCATCTTGTTGGCGATGGGCTCGATGATCTCGTGGTAGACCACCTTGCGGTTGCTGCGCTGGGCGACTCCCGCGGCGACGTCCTTGCCGAGGGATCCCATCTCACGGGTCATTGCGACGAGCGGCATGGCGGCATTTTCTCCTAGAATTCCTTCCAGTCTTCCTCTTCGCCTGCGGCGGCGAGCATCGGTTCCCTTCTGGCCGCAAGGGCCGGGGGCCGTTCCGCGGGCGCTGTGCGCGCGATTGCAGGCTGGGCGGCCGCCGGAGCGGAGCCCTCGACGCGGAACTGCGCGACGACCTGCGTTAGGCCCGTTGCCTGCGACGCCATGCTGGTCGCGGCCGCCGTGGCCTCTTCAACGAGCGATGCGTTCATCTGCACCACCGTGTCCATCTGCGTGATCGCCTTGTTGATCTGCTCGATGCCGGAGCTCTGCTCGTTATTCGCCGAGGCGATCTCGGTCATGATGTCGGCGACCTTCTTCACCGAGCCCACGAGCTCGTCCATGGTCTTGCCGGCCTGCTCGACCAGCTTCGCGCCCGCCTCGACGCGGCTCACGGAGTTCTCGATGAGGCCGCGGATCTCCTTGGCGGATTCGGCCGAGCGCTGCGCGAGGCTGCGCACCTCGGCGGCCACGACCGCGAACCCGCGGCCCTGCTCGCCCGCGCGCGCCGCTTCGACCGCGGCGTTGAGCGCGAGGATGTTGGTCTGGAACGAGATGCCGTCCATCACGCCGATGATGTCGCCGATGCGGCGCGAGGAGTCGGTGACTTCCTGGAAGGTGCGCACGACCTTGGCGACGACCTCGCCGCCCCGCTGTGCCGTGGCCGAAGCGTTGCCCGCAAGCTGGCTCGCGGTCTTCGCGTTGTCGGCGTTGTGGCGCACGGTGGTCGTGAATTGCTCGAGCGTGGAAGCCGTCTCCTGGAGCGAGCTCGCGTGCTCCTCGGTGCGGCTGGACAGCTGCTGGTTGCCGGCGGCAACCTGGCCCGCGCCCACGGCGATCGACTCCGCGCCGGAGCGGATGTGCGTGACCATGGTCCCGAGTCCCGTATTCATGTCGCGAAGCGCAGAAAGCAGCTCCGCGGCCTCGTCCTTGCCGCTCGACTCGATGCGCGAGGTGAGATCGCCCGACGCGACCCGTCGAGCCACCGCGACCGAATCCGAGATCGGCACCGTGATGCTGCGCGTGATCGTCCACGCAAGCATGATCGCGAGGGCCAGCACGACGGCCTCGACCACGTAGACCGTCGCCGCGAGCCGGTCGCCGGTCACGATGGCCTCCTGCGCGGCGGCATCGCTCGCCCGCTTCTGGATGTCGATCAGGTTCCCGAGGTCGCCGAGGGTGCCCTGGACGATGGGGTCGATGTCCTTCATGAGCACCGCGGCCGCTTCCTCGTTGCGGAAGCTGGTCGCGAGGCCCAGGGCCTGGACGAAGGGTTTGTCGAGCGCCTTGTCCTTCTTGTCGATCGACTCGATGATGTCGCGCTCGGGCGCGGTGAGCTGCAGCTTGAGCATGCGGGCGCGCGCGTCGTCGAACTCGCGTCCCAGCTTCTTCGCGAGGTCCTCGTCGGCCTGCATCTCCTTGATGTCGGAGTGCAGCCCGATGTTGCGCATCACAGCCGACTGCTCGAGGATCTTCGAGCGCATTTCGCCCGCGAGCGCAAGCTTGGCGCCCGTCGCCTCGTGGACGAACGCGAGCTCGTCACGGCTCCGCTTGCCGAGCCACGTGCTCGCGACCGAAACCACCATGAGGATGGCGAGGATCGCCCCGAAGCCGAAGGCGAGGCGTGGACCGATTCGTATCGTTCGCAGGACCATGGATTCGCTTCCCGGTCCGGCCGGCTAGCTCTTGTAGATGCCGCAGCCCACGATGAGATCCTCGAACCGCTGCAGGTACATCTGCTTGGGCTCGATCTGGCTCGTCGTGGGATTCATGAACTTGTAGTCCTGCCAGCCCTTCGCGTCGGGCGACTTGGACATCATGTCCACGCGCTCCTTCACGAAGTGCTTGCCGTCGACGTCGCGAAGGTCGATGAGGTCCTTGCCGATCAGCTTCGCGTTGGCGCCGTGGGCGAGGACCTTGCCCTTCAGGTCGTATACGACGATGTACAGGTCGCGATCGACGAATGCGCCCTTGGGATTGTCGAAATCCGCGAACGCCTTCTCGCGGCCCACTTTCTTGATGTGGGCGATGGCGTTCTGGACCATGGCCGTCGCTTCCTTGGCCGTGCCGTTCTTGGCCTGCGCCAGCGCGGCCGGGGAGCCGAGGATGAAGGCGAGTGCCAGTGCCGCGATGGAGAGAATCCTTGCCATGCTTGTCCTCCTGTATGAGCGCCGTCTTATGGACTCGTCAATTGTCTTGCAAGGATCCGGCCACGCCAGTGGCCTGCATCACAGCGGCGCCCCGCCGCCGGTTACCCCTGTAATGGCTTCTAGCGGTGGAAATTCACGTCGATTTCCATCGTGCGGCCGTCGGCTCCCGGCGAGAACTTCCACTGGGAAAGCGTCTTCACGACCGCGCGATCGAACAGCCGCCGCGGGTTGGCCTCGATGATCTCGACGCGGGTCACCTCGCCCGAGGCGTCGATCGTCATGCGGGCCTTCACCTTGCCGGTGTCGGCGCCCGCGGAGACCGCTTCACGGGGAAATTCCGGATCCACTCGGCTCACGGGGGTGAGATCGCCCGCACGGGCGCCCAGCGTCACCGCCATGGCAAGCATCGCCGCGGCGGCAGGCCGCGCGAATCTGGTGGTTCTTTCAGTGATTATCGGCATTTGTCCTATCCCTTCCGTTCCGGCCAAAAAATGTGACCGATTCCATAGCCAAATTTTAGTGGCGTTGGTCACTTTTCAGTCACGAACGGGAATTACACCGGTAATTCATGCCGGGACCTTCTGGCGGGCCGGCTGGCGGCATCTCGGGCCCGCCTGGGCAGGCTCCAGCAGGAACTTCTGCATGTCCCACGCGCCCGTGGGACAGCGTTCCGCGCACAGGCCGCAGTGCAGGCAGACATCCTCGTCCTTGGCCATGACACGCCCGGTCTTGAGGTCGGT
This sequence comes from Usitatibacter sp., assembly GCA_035308545.1. Lineage (GTDB taxonomy): Bacteria > Pseudomonadota > Gammaproteobacteria > Burkholderiales > Usitatibacteraceae > Usitatibacter. The sequence goes on along the minus strand of DATGGI010000156.1, from coordinate 4,007 downwards.
GGATACGTAGAGCGATTGCTCGAGGTTGTGCGAGGGCGCATTGAGGCGCGCGCGCAACTCGCCCTCCTCCCCGTTCGCGGTGAAGGTGATGCAGTCCACCGGGCAGATATCCACGCAGGCATCGCACTCGATGCAGAGCTTCGGCGCGAACACGGTCTGCACGTCGCAGTTGAGGCAGCGCTGCGCTTCCTTCCACGCGAGCTGCGGATCGAACCCGAGCTCCACTTCCTCGCGGATGTCCTTCAGCGCGATCTTGAGCTCCTTCAACGGCACCTTGAACCGCGCGTCGTTGGCGATCTGGTTGTCGTAGCTCCACTCGTGGATCCCCATCTTCTGGGAGATGAGGTTCACGTGGGGCGGCGGGCGGTCCATGACGTCTTCCTCGTGGCAGACCCGGTCGATCGAGATCGCCGCGTCGTGGCCGTGAGCGACCGCCCAGATGATGTTCTTCGGTCCGAGTGCCGCGTCGCCACCGAAGAAGACGTTCTTGCGGCTCGACTGGAGCGTGGTCGCATCCAGCACCGGCATGTTCCACTTGTCGAACTCGATGCCGATGTCGCGCTCGATCCAGGGGAAGGCGTTCTCCTGCCCCACGGCGACGAGCACGTCGTCGCATTCATGGACCACGTCGGGCTCGCCCGTCGGCACGAGGGAGCGCCGGCCCTTGTCGTCGTACACGGCCTTCACCTTCTCGAACTGCACGCCCGTGAGCCGCCCTTCGTCGTGCACGAAAGCCTTGGGCACGAGGAAGTTGAGGATCGGGATCCCCTCGTGCGTGGCGTCTTCCTTCTCCCAGGGGCTCGCCTTCATCTCGTCGAAACCCGAGCGCACGATGACCTTCACGTCGTCGCCTCCGAGGCGCCGCGACGACCGGCAGCAATCCATGGCCGTGTTGCCGCCGCCCAGCACGATCACGCGCTTGCCGATCTTCGTGATGTGCCCGAAGGACACCGACGAGAGCCAGTCGATGCCGATGTGGATGTTGGCCGCCGCTTCCTTGCGTCCGGGAATGTCCAGGTCGCGCCCACGCGGCGCGCCGGAACCGATGAATACGGCATCGAAGCCTTCGGCGAGCAGCTTCTTCAGCGAATCGACGCGATGGCCGCCCTTGAACTCGATGCCGAGGCCGAGGATGTAACCCACTTCCTCGTCGATCACGCGCTCGGGCAGGCGGAACTTGGGAATCTGCGAGCGGATCATGCCGCCGGCGAGGCGATCCGAATCGAAGAGGGTCACGTGATAGCCGAGCGGCGCGAGATCGCGCGCGACCGTGAGCGACGCGGGACCGGCACCCACGCACGCGATGCGCTTGCCGTTGCGCTTCGCGGCTTTCTTCGGAAGGCGCGCCGTGATGTCTTCCTTGTAGTCGGCGGCGACGCGCTTCAGGCGGCAGATCGCGACCGGCTCGGGCTTTTCACCCTGATTTTCCTCGACACGGCCACGGCGGCACGCTGGCTCGCAAGGGCGATCGCACGTGCGCCCCAGGATTCCCGGGAAAACGTTCGAATTCCAGTTGACCATGTACGCATCGCCATAGCGTCCCTGGGCGATGAGGCGGATGTACTCGGGCACGGGGGTGTGCGCGGGGCACGCCCACTGGCAGTCCACCACCTTGTGGAAGTAGTCGGGGCGCGCGATGTCCGTCGGATGCACTGTTGCTACCCTCCTGCTGTAAGTCGCTCTTCGCTGAGCGCCATGCTCCCTCTATCGGGGAATGCCGATGGAGTCTAGCCCACAAGGCTTTGAGTAACAAGTACTTTCGGCCGAAACCTGAGGGGATTTCGATGCTGCGGTCCTACAGTATGCCGCGCTCCCTCAGGCCATCGATCTGGGCTCGCGTGAGGCCCAGTATCCGCCCCAAAACCTCGTCCGTGTGCTGCCCGAGCGTGGGAGGCGGCGCGTCGTAGGGAATCGGCGTATCCGAGAACTTCATGGGGCTCGCCACCATGCGCATTTCGCCCGCCGCGGGATGCGGAACCTTCACCTGCATCGCGCGATACCGGACCTGGGGATCCGAGAAAACCTGCGAGAGGTCGTTGATCGGGCCGCAGGGCACGCCCGAGGGCTCGAGGAGCGCGAGCCACTCGCGCGCCGGGCGCTCGCGCATGCGATCGGAGATCATCCCCACGAGGAGATCGCGATGGCGCACGCGCTGCGGATTCGTCGCGAAGCGTGCGTCGGCAGGCCATCCCGGCTCGCCGATCACCTCGCAGAATTTCGCGAATTGCGAATCGTTGCCCACCGCCACGATGAGGAATTCATCGGCTGCACGGAAGACGTGGTACGGAACGATGTTCTGGTGCGCATTGCCCATGCGCGCGGGCACCTCGTCGGAGGCAAAGTAGACCGCGCTCAGGTTCGCGAGCATCGCGACCTGCACGTCCAGCAGCGCCATGTCGATGTGCTGGCCGCGCCCGCTCGCCGCGCGGTGGATGAGCGCCGCGAGTATCGCGCTCGTCGCGTACATGCCGGTGAAGAGATCGGAGACGGCGACGCCCACCTTCTGCGGCCCGCCACCGGGCAGGTCGTCCCTTTCGCCAGTGACGCTCATGAGACCGCCCAGGCCCTGCACCATGAAGTCGTAGCCGGGCCGGTCGCGATACGGACCGCCCTGCCCGAAGCCCGTGATGGAACAGTAGACGAGTCGCGGATGTTCCCCGGAGAGGCTCGCATAGTCGAGGCCGTGGCGCGCGAGGTCGCCGACCTTGAAGTTCTCGACGAGCACGTCGGCGGAAAGGGCGAGAGCGCGGGCGATGCTCCGGCCCTCCTCCGATGCGATGTCGAGCGTCACGGACTTCTTTCCGCGATTGCACGCGAGGTAGTACGCGGCATCGGCGGTGTCGCGGCCCTCGCGGTCCTTCAGGAAGGGCGGGCCCCAGCTTCGTGTGTCGTCGCCTTTGCCGGGACGCTCGATCTTGATCACCTCGGCGCCCAGGTCGGCGAGGTTCTGGGTGCACCACGGGCCCGCCAGCACGCGGGTGAGGTCGAGGACGCGGACGCCTTGCAGTATTCGTTGCATCGGAGTCGGAACATAGCGCAATTCCGCATAGAATGCGGGGGCCATGGCTTCCAAGATATTCACGAGCGACCTGAAGACCGGCATGTTCGTCGCGGACCTCGATCGCCCCTGGGTCGACACGCCGTTCCTGCTCCAGGGCTTCCTCATCGAGAACGAGGAGCAGATCCTCGCGCTGAGGACGCACTGCGAATGGGTGATGGTCGACCGCGCGCGATCCACGGGTTCGGAGTTCGAAGCGGTCTCCGGCATCAGCCCTGCGACAAACACAATGCCCGCGGCGCGCAGGCCCGACGTGGTGGTCGTGAAACCCGCGACGACCGTCGATCCGAACGCGGTCACGCATCTTTCGTCGCCGGAAGCGCACATAGCACCGGCAAGCACGAAGAGGCGTCCGGCCCAGGATCCGAACCGCACCGAAACGGTCGTGCCCGCGCACTCGAAGGAACGCGGCAGCGCTGCCCCGGCGGATCGCACTTACCCTGCAGGCGGCGAGGCGCGAGGCGGATTCTTCTCGCGCATGTTCGCGGGCTTCAAGGGACGCAAGGGCGACTCGGGCTCGGCGGCGCCGAGACCCATGGAGATTCCGAAGGAAACGCCGCAGGAATTCGCGGCGCGCGCCGAACTCCTGCCGCCCGGCATCGAGGTCCAGACCTACCTGGACCAGGTCACCGTCGAGGAAGAAGTGCCGCGCGCACAGGCCGCGGTGGCGAACGCGTCCGACCTCCTCGAGAAGCTCGTGAAGGACATCCGCCTCGGGCAGAGCTTCGAGGTCGAACGCGTCGAGGAGATCGTGGAGGAGATGGTCGAGAGCGTCGTGCGCAATCCCGACGCCGCGATGTGGGTCGCGCGCCTTCGCGAGGAGGACATCTCGACCTATGGCCACGGCCTCCAGGTCTCGGTGTATCTCACGGCCTTCGGCCGCCACCTCGGATTCCCGAAACCGCAGCTCGAGCAGCTCGCGCAGATCGGGCTGCTCCTCGACATCGGC
>DATGGI010000155.1:0-25596 GCA_035308545.1 Usitatibacter sp. | reverse complement strand
CGTCACGGTGCAGTGGGCCTACTACGCACGCACCGTGCGCTCCGCGGCGATCGTCGAGCGGCGCAAGGAATACATCGAGGCCGCGCGCTCGCTCGCCCTGTCGCAGCCACGCATCCTCTTCCGGCACCTGTTGCCCAATTGCCTCCCGCCGCTCATCGTCGTCGCGACCGTGCAGGTCGCCCACGCAATCTCGCTCGAGGCCACGCTCTCGTTCCTCGGGCTGGGGCTTCCGATCACCGAGCCCTCGCTCGGGCTGCTCATCGCCAACGGCTTCCAGTACCTGCTCTCGGGGCTTTACTGGATCAGCTTCTACCCGGGCCTCGCGCTGCTCGCGACGATCGTCTCGATCAACCTCGTCGCGGACCAGCTTCGGGACGTGCTCAATCCACGGCTGAAGAAATGAACCCGGTGGCGCCATTACTCGAAGTCGACGGACTCAAGATGCACTTCTTCACGCGCGAGGGTGTCGTGAAGGCCGTGGACGACGTGAGCTTCCGCGTAGAGCGGGGCCGGGTGCTGGGCCTCGTCGGCGAATCCGGGTCCGGGAAATCCATGACGGGCTACTCGATCATGGGGCTCATCGATCCCCCGGGACGCCTCGTCGCCGGTCGCATCGCGCTCGACGGCGTCGACCTTTCCGCGCTCGGCGAGACGGCTCGCCGGAAGCTGAGGGGCGGAAGGATCGCGATGATCTTCCAGGACCCGATGATGACGCTGAACCCGGTCCTTCGAATCGACACGCAGATGGTCGAAGCGGTTCTCGCGCACCAGGCGGTTTCGCGCTCGGACGCGCTGGAGCAATGCCGCAAGGCGCTCGCGAGAGTGGGAATCTCCTCGCCCGAAGAAAGGCTGCGCAGCTATCCCCACGAATTCTCCGGCGGCATGCGCCAGCGTGTCGCCATCGCGATCGCGATGCTGAACCACCCCGACCTCATCATCGCCGACGAGCCCACGACCGCGCTCGATGTCACGGTCCAGGGGCAGATCCTGTCGGAAATGCAGGCGTTGTGCCGCGAATCGGGCGCGGGCCTCATCTGGATCACACACGACCTGTCCGTGATCGCCGGGCTCGCCGACGAAGTCTGCGTGATGTATGCGGGCCGCATCGTGGAGTCGGGTTCCGTGGACGAGGTCCTCGACCATCCGATGCATCCCTACACGCGCGGCCTCATCGAATCGGTCCCGAGCCGCAACACCCCGGGGCGTCCGCTCGCGCAGATCCGCGGCATGGCGCCGTCGCCGTTCGCGCTGGATACCGGATGCGCGTTCCGCGAACGATGCGCAAGGGCGGTGGATGCGTGCCGGGTCGCGCCGGCGGCGAGCTCGCCTGCGCGCGGGCGGACACTACGCTGCGTGAACCCCGCATGACCGCGGCCTCCGCCATGGTCGAAGTGCGCGGCGTCTCGAAACGCTTCGCGTCACGCGCCGATCTCGCGGACCGCTTCGCGCGCCTCATCCGTCCTCCCGCGAACGACGGCAGCGTGCGCGCGCTCGACGACGTGAGCCTGCAAGTGCGCGAGCGCGAGGTCGTCGGCCTCGTCGGCGAATCGGGCTGCGGAAAGTCCACCCTCGGCCGCATCGTGTCGCGGATCCTGGAACCGAGCGCCGGAGTCGTCCTCTGGCAGGGCAAACCCTATCGCGAGCTGGACGGCGCCGCATCGCGCATCGACCGGCTGGCGGTCCAGATGATCTTCCAGGATCCCTATGCGTCGCTCAATCCGCGCATGCGCGTTTCCGACATCGTCGGCGAAGCACCCGTGGTCCACGGCATCGTCGCGTCGCGCGAGCGCGACGGCTATGTCGCGGAGATGCTTTCCCGGGTGGGTCTCGACCGGTCGGCGATGCGCCGCTTTCCCCACCAGTTCTCCGGAGGACAGCGAAGCCGCATCGGAATCGCGCGCGCCCTCGCGGTGAGACCGCGTTTCCTCGTGTGCGACGAGGCGGTGGCGGCACTGGATGTCTCTATCCAGGCGCAGGTGCTGAATCTCTTCATCCGCCTGCGCGAAGAGCTTGCGCTCACGTACCTCTTCATCAGTCACGACCTGGGCGTGGTCCGCCATATCTCCGATCGCGTCTTCGTGATGTATCTCGGCCGCATCGTGGAAATGGGCCCCACGGCCGAGTTGTATGCGAAGCCCAACCACCCGTACACCTCTGCGCTCATCGCGGAGGTTCCGCGCATCGACGCCCGGCACCGCACCTACGTGCCGATCCGCGGTGAGATTCCCTCGCCGCTCGCGCCGCCTGCGGGTTGCCATTTCCATCCGCGTTGCCCGCATGCTTTCGCACGATGCCGGGAAGAAGCGCCGCGGCTTCGCGAGATCGCGCCCGGAAGGCATTCGGCCTGCCACCTGAACGAGACGCCCACATGACCACACCTTTCCTCGTAACCCGCCCCACGGGGCGCCGCGTGCCCCTCGTCCTCGATTCGCCGCACAGCGGATCGCAATATCCCGCCGACTTCCGATCCGCGCTTCCAATCGAGGCGCTGCGCGATTCCGAGGATTCCTTCGTCGACGAACTCTACGGTTCGGGCCCGTCGCTGGGCGCCACGCTCATCGCCGCGACTTTTCCACGCAGCTATATCGATCCGAACCGCTCGTTGCTCGACATCGATGCATCGCTGCTCGCGTCACCCTGGCCCGGGCCCGCGGTCCCGAGCCGCAAGACGGAGCTTGGCGTAGGCCTCATCTGGCGCATCCTCGATTCTGGCGAAGCGATCTATTCGCGCAAGCTTTCCGTCGACGAGGTGAAGCAGCGCATCGTCGAATATCACCAGCCCTACCAGCGCGCGGTGAAGGATGCACTCGACGAGGCGCACGAGCATTTCGGCGCGGTGTGGCACATCAACTGCCATTCGATGCCCGCGCTCAGCGGCCGGATCTCCGAGGAAGGGCCGGGCAAGCCGCGCGCGGATTTCGTCCTGGGGGATCGCGACGGTACGACTTGCGAGCCCGAGTTCACCGCGTTCGTCGCGAAGACGCTCGGCGCCATGGGCTATCAGGTGAAGATCAACGATCCCTACAAGGGCGTGGAGCTCGTGCGCGCCTTCTCCGACCCCGCAGCCCATCGCCACAGCCTCCAGGTCGAGGTGAATCGCAAGCTCTACCTGGACGAGCGCACGCGCATGAAGGGCGCCGGCTTCGGTAAATTGCGCGCCGACATCGATCGGATGCTCGCGGCCGTCGCCGCCTACGCCGAGGAACGTTCACACGCGTGCGGCCCGGGCCACGATCACAACCATCACCACCACCATGGCCATGATCATGGGCACGATCACGATCATAATCACGGTCACGGCCACTCCCATGGCCATTCCCACCACGACGATCACGATCACGAGCACTGAGAATCTCCATGCCCCCCATCGCCGTTGAGCTCAAGGCTCCCGACATCGAGCCCCACCGACAGTCCAACACGGGGACGGAGTACGTCCACACTTTCGACAGCGGCAAGCCGGGCCCCCACGTCATGGTGATGGCGCTCACGCACGGCAACGAGATCTGCGGCGCCATCGTGGTCGACCAGCTGCTTTCACGGAAGCTTCGGCCGACGCGCGGAAAGCTCACGCTCGCCTTCGCCAACGTCGCGGCCTTCTCGAAGTTCGACCCGGAAAATCCGTACGCCACGCGCTTCGTCGACGAGGATTTCAACCGGGTCTGGAATCCCGCCACGCTCGATGGCACGCGCGACAGCACCGAGCTGCGCCGCGCGCGCGAGCTGCGGCCCTTCGTGGAGTCGGCCGATTTCCTGCTCGACATCCATTCCATGCTGGAGCCGAGCCCGCCGGTGATGATCTGCGGCCCGCTGGAGAAGGGCATCCGCTTCGCCTTCGACATCGGCATTCCGCAATACATCGTGAGCGACACGGGCCACGCCAACGGAACGCGCATGCGCGACTTCGGTGGCTTCGGCGATCCCGCGAGCCCGAAGAACGCACTGCTCATCGAATGCGGGCAGCATTGGGAGCGCAGCTCCGAGCGCGTCGCCTGGCAAACGACATGGAGGTACCTGCGTCACCTCGACGTCGTCGACCGCGCCGCGGCCGATCGCGAGATCGAACCGGCGACGGCGCAGCAGAAGCTTGTGCGCGTGACCGCCGCCGTGATCGCCAACTCTCCCGCGTTCCGCTTCGCGAAGTCCTTCACGGGACTCGAAGTCATTCCACGCGAGGGCGACGTGATCGCATGGGATGGCGACGAGCCGGTGCGGGCGCCCTATGACAACTGCGTGCTGGTGATGCCCGTGCCGAACAACATCAAGACCGGGCTTACGGCAGTGCGGCTGGGGCGGCTGGAAGCGCGCTAGCTGCCGGAGACGTCCTCGCTCTTTCCGGAGGGGCGGATCCCGAGCTGCTTCAACTTGCGGTAGAGGTGCGTGCGCTCGAGGCCGACGCGATCGGCCACGCGCGACATGTTGCCGTCCTCGCGCCGGATGTGGTGCAGGAAGTACTGCTTCTCGAATTGCTCGCGCGCGTCGCGAAGGGGCAGGTCCAGGGAAACGCCGACCTCGGTCGTCGCCTGCTCCCGCGGACCCAGGTTGAATTCGCGCGCGACGCGGTTCACGTCCTCGCCGGTGATGTCGTTCGAAAGCGCCGTGAGCGCGAGCGTCTTCACCGCGTTCTGGAGCACGGGCAGGTTGCCGGGCCAATCGAGGTTTCGCATCACGTTCAGCGCGCCGACTGTGAGCGTGCGAAGGGGAACCTCGTTCGCGTCCACGAGCTGCGTGAGCATCGTCGCGGCGATATCGGGAACGTCTTCGGGGTGATCGGCGATTGCGGGCACGCGGATCGTGAGCCCGGAAAGCTGGTGGTAGAGCGCGGCGTCGAACCGGCCGTCTTCGGCCATCGTGGGCAGGGGGCCCGTCGCGGCGCACACCAGGCGCACGTTGAATTTCTCGAGCTTAGCGAGCAGCTGGGTGAGGCCCTTCTGCTCGGATTTCGAAAGGCCGGAAATCTCGGGCAGGAAGAGCGTTCCTTCCCGCGCCTCGTTGAGGGGTTCGAACGGATTGCTGGCGAGCCACTCGGTCTCCTCGGGGGCGACCCACGGCGTATTCGGAAGATGCAGGTGGCGTGCGCACAGCTCGAAGCCGCAACCGGATTCGCCCGTGAGCAGAACGGGCGTACGCAGCCGCCCGACCTGTTCGAGGCGCTGGCGCAGTTCCTGGACGACGCGCGCGCGTCCCAGGTTCACGAGCGCGAGTCCCGTCTTGGGCAGCACGCGGCCGCCCGCGAGGGCCTTGCCCACGGTCGCGAGCAACTTCGGGAGGCTGATCGGTTTTTCGAGGAAATCGAACGCGCCGATGCGCGTGGCCTCGACAGCCGAATCGATCGCGCCGTGGCCCGACATCATCACCACGGGCATCGTAAGCAGTCCGCTTCCGGCCCATTCCTTGAGCAACGTGATGCCATCGGTATCCGGCATCCAGATATCGAGGAGCACGAGATCCGGCCGCATCTCCTTGCGCGCGGAGCGGGCCGTCTGGGCGTTCTCCGCGAGGCGCACCCCGTAACCCTCGTCGCGGAGGATCTCGAAGAGCAATTCGCGGATTCCGACTTCGTCGTCGACGACGAGGATCTGGTTTGCGGACATTCGGTGTTACGCGGCCTTTTGCGGCAGGACGATGCTGACTGTAGCGCCGTGGGGTTTCACGTTCTCGACGAGGATTCTACCGTGATGCTCGTCGACGATCTTCTTCACGATCGCGAGCCCGAGGCCCGTTCCCTTGGGTTTGGTCGTGACGTACGGCTCGAAGATGCGCCCCATGACGCCCTCGGCGATCCCGGTGCCGTTATCCTTCACGGTGAGCAGGACGCCGCCGGTACCGATGCTCGTGGACACCAGGATCCGCGGATTCTCCACGCCGGTGAGCGCGTCGATTGCGTTCTGGAACAGGTTGTGCAGCACCTGGCGCAGCATGGCCGGATCCGCGTAGATGGACGGGATGTTGTCGGCGAGGCGCGGCTCGATCGCCACGCCCATCGCTTCATAGAGGACCAGGACTTCGCGGACAAGTTCGTTCAGATTCACCGCGCGCGCATTCATGCGCGAGGCGTGCGCGTACTGGGTGAAATCGTCCACCATGCCCTTGAGCGCCGCCACGTGCGTGACGATAGTGCCCGTCGCTCGCTTGAGGATGTCGGCCTCCACCTCGGGAAGCTTGTCCTTGAGCTTCTGCTGCAGGCGCTCGGCCGAAAGCTGGATCGGGGTGAGGGGATTCTTGATCTCGTGCGCGAGCCGGCGCGCCACCTCGCCCCACGCGGCGTCGCGCTGCGCCTGGATGAGATGCGTAACGTCGTCGAAGACCACCACGTAGCCGCTCTCGCCGCCGGTGCCAAGCGAGCGGCCACGCATGAGCAGGGTGCGCTGCCCGTCGGCGCGGCGCAGCTCCATCTGCTCCTCCCATTGCTTCGTGCCCGCGATGCCGAACTGGCGAAGTGCGATCTCCGCGAACGGCGCGACCGCCGCCACGTGCCGCGGCCATTCCGGCAGCTTCAGCCCGTGGAAGGCTCCGATCTCGACGCCCAGGATGCCGCTCGCCGCCGCGTTCATCGTCTTCACGTAAAGGCGCTCGTCGAACGTGAGGACGCCCGTGGTGAGGTTCGAAAGGATGCTTTCGAGATAGGCGCGCGCATTCTCCAGCTGTTGCTGGTTGCGTTCCATCGCCTCGGTCGCATCGGCGATCTGCCGCGTCATCGTGTTGAACGACTGCGTGAGGATGCCGAACTCGTCGCGGCTCTTCACGGGATTCAGCTTCGAATAGTCGCCCTTCGCGATGGCCCGCGTGGACTCCGCGAGGGCGGACAGCGGCGCCGTGAGGCGCTCCGAAAGCATGAACGCGAGCGCAAGAGCCGAGAACAACGTGAGCAGCCATGCCAGCGTGAGCGTGACCCAGAACATCTTCTTCAGGTTCACGCGCGCGAGAAGGAGCTGCTTGTAGTCGGTGTATCCCTTCTCGGCGAGCTGGGCGTCCTCGACGATCGATTGGGGCACGCGTTGCACGAGCTGGAGCACGCGCACGTCGTCGGCGATCGTTAGGCCGTTCACCGGCACGATGACGCGCAGGTAAAGGCCGCCGCGGTCGCCGATGGTCTCGATCTTCGACCAGCGTTGCTGCGTGCGGACCTGGCGCAGCACGTCCGGCGCCGGCAGGTCCGGCAACAGCGAGACGGGATCCGCGCTCGACTGCGCGAGGATGCGCCCGCGTGTCGAGAACAGCGTGGCCTCGTCGATGGAGTGCGTCTCACGAAGCCGGTTGAGCGTCGATGCCTCGTTTCCGGAGCTCGAAGACAGCGATTGCGCCATGATGTCGGCCTTCTGCTGCAGGTCCTTCAGCGAGTTCTGCAGCACGCGCTGGCCGAGGTTGAGTCCGCGAGTGAGCGGTTCCTCGAGACGCACGTCGAACCATGACTCGATCGAGCGCTGGAGGAACTCGAACGACACCGCGTACATCAGTCCGCCGGTGATCACCGCGATGATGCCGAAGAACACCATGAGGCGACGGCGCAGGGTCGACCCGAACACGCGGGCGCGAACCTTGCGCGACACGACCACGAACTGGTAGCCGATCAGGACGCCCAGGCCGACCGCGAGACCGACGCCGAAGTAGTAGAGGAGCCCGAAATTGTTCTGGAAGACCGCGTTGTTCGACGTGGCTTCCGACATCAGGTACACCAGCGCTGCGCCGGTGACGACGCAGAGGAATACCAGGATTTTCATTATTGGGTGACCGACACCACCGATCTGTCACCCGCTGCGGACGGAGTGACGGACCAGCGGTACCAATCCGATGCAAGCGACCAATCGCGCGAGGAAATGGCATCGAACTGGAACGGTTTGGGCAGCTGGGCGGTGTCCAGGCGCATGCGAACGCTGGCCTGGTATGCGACGCCGCTGGCGAGGCTCCCCTTGGCGGCGACCGGAAGCCCGCGCAACTTAGAAAGTACGCGCGTGACCTCGTCGAACCGCGTGAAATTCTGCGATGCGTTGCCGACCGAGATCCGGTACTGGCGCAGCAACGGCGTGTAGCTGATCTTGTACGTCTGGGTCAGCTGGATCGGTTTTTCGTCGAACCAATACCAGCGCGGGCGAGCGATCTCGAACTCGACAACGAAATAGAGCGGAACGCCGCGGTTCACCGCCTCTTCCAGGCGGGGACTGAACGTGATGTTGAATTCGGTATTGAGCTGCCACCCGTCGTCGGTGAGGTCGACGGATGCCGAATTCACGGTGATTCCGTCGGCGGCAAGCGCCGCGGGAGCTGCGAACGAGAGCATCGCGAGAGCCGCGAGCGCGACGGCGCGGCGCAGTGTCGCCACAGCGCGGTAGAAGCGAAAACAGAGGAATGGCGCCAGACTCATCGGCATCCCGAGTGTGGTAAGCACGACACAGTTGATGCAGCTATGAGACAGTCTACCACTTTTCAGCGCTTGCAACTACCTTCCCGCAATCGGCGTTCCTATATATTTGTTCAATAAATCATGAAGTTAGCGGTTTCCGGGTCAAATCGGGGTGAAAACACCCCCTTTGGCGACGCGGGAGCCCCTCAGGAATTCGGCGGCGGAGAGCCTTTTACCACCCGATTTCTGTATTTCCTGGAGCTCGAGTGCCCCGGACCCCGTCGCCACGATGAGGCGTCCCCGCTCGCTTTCCAGCACCTCGCCGGGCTTGCCTGACCCTTCGGCGAGGTCTACACGCCAGATTTTGAGGACCAGGTCGTCCAGGCGGGTCTCGGCGCCGGGGGACGGGTTGAATGCCCGAATCGCCCGTTCGATTTCCAGGCTGCTCAACCGCCAATCCACACGCGATTCGGCCTTCAGCACCTTCTGCGCATAAGTCGCGCGGGAATCGTCCTGGATCCGCTCTTCGAGATCGCCGATGCGGGCAAGCGCCTGCGTGATCGCGTCCGCTCCGAGCGCCGCCAGGCGATCCGTGAGCTCGCCCATCGTCTCGCGTGACGCGATGTCGATACGCGACTCGAGCAGCACCGGGCCCGTGTCCAGCCCTTCGGCCATGCGCATGATGCACACGCCGGTCTCGCGATCGCCCGCGAGGATGGCCCTCTGGATAGGTGCCGCGCCGCGCCAGCGAGGCAACAGCGATGCGTGGATGTTGAGGCAGCCGTATTTCGGGATTCGAAGCACCGCGGCCGGCAGGAGAAGGCCGTAGGCAGCAACGACAAGCACATCGGCCCGCGCAGCGATCAATCCTGCGTGCGCCGCGGAATCCCTCAGCGTCGCGGGTTTCTCGACTGGAATCGCGTTCGAGCTCGCAAGCTGCGCGACGGCGCTTTGGGTGGCATGCATTCCGCGGCCCGCCGGGCGGTCCGGCTGGGTGAGCACGAGGACAACCTCATGCCCCGCGGCGAGTATCGCTTCGAGTGCGCGGGCGGCGAAGGGCGGCGTGCCCGCGAAGACGACGCGCAAGGACTCGGGCCTGGAATCAGGCGGCCTTGCGTTGGCGTTTTTTAAGCTTCGCCCGGACGCGGTTCTGCTTCAGGTCCGAGAGATAGTCGACGAAGATCTTGCCCTGCAGATGATCCATCTCGTGCTGGATGCAGGTTGCGAGCGTGCCGGATGCATTCAGCGTGAATCTCGCGCCGTTGCGGTCCAGCGCCGTGATCGTCACGCTCTCCGCGCGCTCGACGTTGTCATAGATTCCCGGCAGGGAGAGGCAACCCTCCTGGTTCACTGCCGCGCCTTCGCGCCGCGTAATCTCGGGATTCACGAACACTCGCAGGTCGCTGCGATCGTCGCTCACGTCGATTACGATGATCTGCTTGTGGACGTCGACCTGGGTGGCCGCGAGCCCGACGCCGGGGGCGGCGTACATTGTCTCCGCCATGTCATCGATCAGCTTGCGGGTGGGCGCGTCTATCTTTTCGACTCGCTGGGCCGGCGTGTTGAGGCGGGGATCGGGGTATTGGATGATCTCGAGAATCGCCATAAATGCTTGCTAATTGAAGAAATTATGTGCAGAATCTACCGCACTACTTGAAAAAGGGGGCGTAACCCTTTTTCTGAATATGGGTCCCCAATTCCATATCCACAAGTGAGTGCCGCCATGCGAAAGACAATTATAACTTTAGTCGTCTCCGTGGCCGTTTTGGTTCCGGGCGCTGTCCTGGCCGACGGCATGCCGCCGGGGGCCGATAAGGCGCCGGAAAAGGCCGCGGACTCGTCGAAGGTGACCATGTCCGACCTGGCCGCCGATGCCCCCAACGATTACACGGTGGTCAAGGGCGACACCCTGTGGGGAATTGCCGGACGTTTCCTGAAAGATCCCTGGAAATGGCCGCAAATCTGGGAAATGAACCGTGACGAGATCAAGAATCCGCACTGGATCTATCCCGGAAACGTGATTCACCTGGACAAGACCGGCGCAAATCCCCGCCTGACCATGGGTGGCCCCGGGGTTCCCAGCGGCGATACGGGTCCCTCCGGTGGCACCGAAGCACAGGCTCAGGCGAACGTCGTCCATGTCGATCCCCGGTCCCGCGTGGAGCCCCTGGAAAGGGCCATTCCCAGCATTCCCGGAAGCGCCATCGGTCCCTTCCTCACGCAGCCGATGGTCGTGGAGAAGGGCGGCCTGGACAATTCCCCCGTGATCCTCGCGACGCAGGAAAGCCGCGTGATCCTGGGCGAAGGCGACACGATGTACGCCGACAAGATCGGCAACACAGACGGCGTGAACTGGCAGGTCTTCCGCCCGGGCAACGCGCTCGTCGACCCCGATACGGGCGAACTGCTCGGCTACGAAGCGAAGTACCTCGGCGACGCGCGCGTGAGCCGCTTCGGCAACCCGACTACCCTCAGGATCACGAAGGCACGCGAAGAGATCGACAGCGGCGACCGGCTGATGCCCGCCCGCGAGACGAGCTTCCCGAGCTACGTGCCGCGCGCGCCCGACAAACCCATCAAGGGCGTGATCATGTCCGTCGATGGCGGCGTGGTCGAGCTCGGCCAATTCCAGATCGTCACAATCAATCGTGGCGCGCGCGACGGCATCGAAGTGGGCCACGTGCTCGCCAGCTACCACCGCGGGCAGATCGTCAGCGCGGGCGGCACCACGCATGCGAGCGATCTCGCGCTGGGATTCCAGACGCCGGGATGGTGGAACAAGCTGACGGGCAGCACTCCCGCACCGGTTCCGACCAACGATCCGTCGGGCGATCAACCCGCGGGCGCAAGGCTCGAGGGTCACCCGGTGCAGATCCCGGACGAGCGCAACGGCCTGATCTTCGTGTTCCGTGTGTTCGAGAAGATGTCGTACGGCATGGTGATGAAGGCGACGAGGCCTCTTTACGTGGGCGACGTCGTCCAGACGCCGTAAGCGCTTCACCGCATCCAGTCAGGAAAAAGGGGCTTCGGCCCCTTTTCCTTTTCTTGCGTCAGCCCCGACGACCCGTCCACGTTGTTCGAGACATGGAATACGTTCGTGAATGGCTCGCCCTCACGCTGGTCCCGGGAGTATCGCTCGGCGCGCAGCATCAGTTGCTCGAGACCTTAGGTTCCGTGGATGCGATCGCGAGAGCCGACCCGCGCATCCTGGAAAGCATCATCGGCGCCGACGCCGCGCTCGCGCTCGCGCGAGGCCCGAATCCGTCGTTGGTGGGCAGGACGCTCGCGTGGCTCGAAGGGTCCGGCCGCCGCTTGCTGGTGATGGGAGGAGAGGGTTATCCGTCCTCGCTCCTCAACGTCCACAGCGCGCCAACGGTGCTCTATGCCGAAGGTCGAACCGAGCTGCTCGCAACGCCGGCGTTCGCGATCGCTTCCGCGTCCTGCGAGCCCATCGCCGTGGCGTTGGGCTCGCAGGACGCGGAAGCGATCGCGCGAGCCCTGTCGGACCAGGGATTCACGATCGCGAGCGGACTTGCGCTGGGCATCGACGCGGCGGCGCATCGCGGCGGCCTCGCCGGCGCGGGATCGACGGTCGCCGTCATGGGCACGGGGCCCGACGTCCACTATCCGCGGCGCAACGCGAAGCTTGCCGCAAGGATTGCAACCGAAGGCTGCATCGTCACCGAATTTCCGCTCGGTACGCCTTCCGATTCAAGGAACTTCCCGCGCAGAAATCGACTCATCAGTGGGTTGTCGCGCGGCGTGCTCGTCGTTGAAGCCGCAATGGGAAGCGGCTCGCTCATCACGGCGAGATTCGCGCTGCAGCAGAACCGCGATGTTTTCGCGATGCCCGGGTCGATCCACTCCCCGCTTTCGAAGGGGTGTCACTGGCTTATCAAGGAGGGCGCCAAGCTCGTGGAGGATGCCAATGACGTCTTGATCGACTATGGCCGCGCCCCGATGAAGCGGGATCATTCCGCGCCCGGCTACGACGGCGCCGGCGTCGACCCGATTCTTGAAGCGCTCGGATACGCCCCCATGTCGATAGACGAATTCGCGATGCACACCGGCCTCGGTGCTGCTACACTCGCGGCCCAACTCACGAAGCTCGAGCTCGAAGGCCTTGTCGAGGTCCTTCCCGGAGCACGGTTCCGGCGCTCGAGTCCTCGACAGATAGAATGAAAGCAGTCCGGCTCTAAATCCCATGGCATTGAACCTCCTCATCGTCGAATCGCCGTCGAAGGCGAAGACGCTCAAGAAATATCTCGGCAAGGATTTTGAAATCCTGGCGTCATACGGCCACGTCCGTGACCTGGTGCCCAAGAGCGGCGCCGTCGATCCCAACGACAACTTCCGGATGCAGTACGAGCTGATCGACCGCAATGCGAAGCACGTCGACGCGATCGCGAGGGCCGTGAAGGACGCCGACACCGTGATGCTGGCGACGGACCCGGACCGCGAAGGCGAAGCGATCGCGTGGCACCTGTCGGAGATCCTCAAGTCCCGCAAGGCGCTGAAGGACAAGAAGGTGAAGCGCGTCGTCTTCTACGAGATCACGGAAGGCGCCGTGAAGGAAGCGGTGAAGAATCCGCGAGCGATTTCAATGGAGCTCGTGAACGCCCAGCAGGCGCGCCGCGCCCTCGACTACCTGGTGGGCTTCAACCTCTCGCCGCTGCTCTGGAAGAAGATCCGCCGCGGCCTTTCGGCCGGGCGCGTGCAGAGTCCGGCGCTTCGCCTCATCGTCGAGCGCGAGATCGAGATCGAGAAGTTCAAGACGCAGGAATACTGGACCCTGCACTTCGACAGCGTGAAGGACAAGATTCCCTTCACGGCGAAGCTCACGCACTTGAAGGGCGAGAAGCTCGACCAGTTCGCCGTCGGCAACGCGGAACGCGATGCGGAGATCCGCAAGCTCCTCGAGTCGCAGAGCAAGGGAGTCGCGAAGGTCCTCGAGATCGAGAAGAAGCGCAAATCCCGCTCGCCCGCGGCGCCGTTCACGACCTCCACGATGCAGCAGGAGGCGGTGCGCAAGCTCGGTTTCTCGACGGATCGCGCGATGAAGGTCGCGCAGAGCCTCTACGAAGGCGTCACCGTCGGCAAGGTCGTGACCGGCCTCATCACTTATATGCGTACGGACTCGGTGACCCTCTCGAAGGACGCCGTCACCGAGATGCGCGGCTTCATCACGAAGAACTACGGAAGCGAGTACTTGCCGAAGGTCCCGGTGCAGTACCGCAGCAATTCCAAGAACGCCCAGGAGGCCCACGAGGCCATCCGCCCCACATCCATCGCGCGCACGCCCGACTCGGTCTTTCCATATCTCAACGACGAGCAGCGCAAGCTCTACGAGATGATCTGGAAGCGAGCGGTCGCTTCGCAGATGACGCCCGCGCAATTCGACACGGTCGCGGTCGATTTCACGGTCGGCGCGCCGGGAAATATTTTCCGCGCGACGGGACAGACCATGGTGTTTCCCGGTTTCTACGCGGTGTATCACGAAGACCAGGACGACGCCGTCGAGGAAGAGGACAAGCGCCTGCCGTCCTTCGAGAAGAACGATTCGGTGAAGATCGAGAAGCTCTACGGCGAGCAGCATTTCACGCAACCGCCGCCGCGGTTCTCGGAAGCGAGCCTCGTGAAAACCCTCGAGCAGTACGGGATCGGAAGGCCCTCCACCTATGCCTCGATCATCTCGACGCTCGTCAATCGCGAGTACGTGACGCTCGACAAGAAGCGCTTCCAGCCGACGGACGTCGGCCGCGTGGTGAACAAATTCCTCACGGAGCATTTCGCGCACTGGGTCGATTACGAGTACACAGCCAAGCTCGAGGACGAGCTCGACGACATCTCCAACGGCAAGGAAGAATGGGTGCCGATGCTCGAGAAGTTCTGGAAGGGCTTCTCCGCGCAGATCGACGAGAAGGAATCGGTCTCGCGAAAGGACGTGACCCAGGAGCAGCTGGAGGAGATGTGCCCGAAGTGCGGCAAGCACCACCTTACCCTTCGCCTGGGCCGCCGCGGGCGCTTCATCGGCTGCGGAGGCTACCCCGACTGCGACTACACGCGCAACGTGGATGGCGCCGAGAGCCCCGAATCGCAGAAGCGCGAGATCGGCGACGATCCCAAGACCCACAAGAAGATCCAGCTCCTCTTCGGGCCGTTCGGCCCCTACGTCCAGCTCGGCGAGCCCGAGGGCGACAAGAAACCGAAGCGCGTGTCGGTCCCGAAGAATGTCGCGCCCGACACGGTGGACCTTGCGATCGCGTTGAAGCTGCTCGCGCTGCCGCGCGACCTCGGCGCGCACCCGGAGGGCGGCAAGAACGTCGTCGCGGCGATCGGCCGCTTCGGCCCCTATGTGAGCCACGATGGCCAATTCAAGTCGATCCCGAAGGACGAAAGCGTCTTCGACATCAGCCTCGAGCGTGCCGTCGCGTTGTTGAAGGAGCCGAAGCAGTTCAGCGCGCGCGGCGCGTTGAAGGTCCTCGGAAAACATCCCGCCGACAACCAGCCGGTGGGGCTCTATTCGGGCCGCTACGGCGCCTACGTGAAGCACGGCAAGGTGAATGCCACGCTTCCCGACCAGAACGCCATCAATACAATCACGCTCGAGGAAGCGCTCGAGCTGATCGCCGCGAAGTCCGGAAAGAAAACGAAGGGTAAACCCGCGAAGGCCGCGCCGAAGGCGAAGGTGAAGCGCGCTGCGTAGCTAGGGCTCGATGCAGCGCCTTGCGCCGTCCATCATTTGGGCTGCGGATCCGGAGGCGTATGAAGGGCCACTCCGCGCCGTTCGACGGGAGGCTCGCGCCCCGCGAGCGAGAATTTCATGCGCCCGTCGATGAGATGGAGTTGGAGTCCGCGATATCGCACCAGGTAGGCGATGCCCAGTGCGGCCGCCAGAAAGCCCGACGACGCGCCGACGGCAATCGACCAGCGCGGCCCCCATGTGTCCGCGACCCATCCCACCAGCGGCGCCCCAAGCGGCGTGCATCCCAACGCGATGCCCATGTAGATCGCCATCACGCGCCCGCGCATCACCGGCTCGGTCAGGAGCTGAACCGCGCTGTTGGCCGTCGTATTGAATGTCTGCGCCGACCAGCCGACAAGGATCAGCGCAGCCCCGAACAAGGCGAACGTCGGCATCAACGCGGCGATCGCGAGGCCCACGCCGAAGATCGCCGCGCCCGCCAGGAGGAAGAGCAGCCGCGGCTTTTCGCGCCGCGCGGCGAAGAGGGCGCCGGTGACGGATCCGATCGCAAGCATCGACGAGAGCATTCCGAACGCACCCGATCCTGCGTGGAACACCTTGATGGCCATCGCCGACACGAACACGGGAAAGTTGATCCCGAAGGTCATGATGAGGAAGAGCATGCCGAGGATCGTGAGGAGATCGGGGCGCGCCGCCAGATAGCGGAAACCTTCGAGGAAGCTGCCCTGCTTTCGCACGGCGCGCTCCTTGCGGTACAGCTCGTCCACGCGCAGCAGCGCAAGCGCGACGATTACCGCGATGAAGGACGCAGCGTTGATGAGGAACACCCAGCCCGTCCCGATGCCGGCAATGAGAACGCCCGCGATGGCGGGCCCGACCATGCGGGCGGCATTGAACGACGTCGAATTGAGCGCGACCGCGTTCGAGAGCAGCGAATCGGACACCAGCTCG
Organism: Usitatibacter sp.; assembly: GCA_035308545.1. Taxonomy (GTDB): domain Bacteria; phylum Pseudomonadota; class Gammaproteobacteria; order Burkholderiales; family Usitatibacteraceae; genus Usitatibacter. Next base: position 9,601 of record DATGGI010000155.1, on the reverse strand, counting down.
GCGACGAACGTCTGGCGCGCGGGCGCATCGAACGCCGTGACGCATCCGAGGAGGAATGCGAAGGCATACACATGCCACAGATCCACGACCCCGCTGATCGTGAGCAGGCCCAGCACGAGCGCAAGCACGCCCTGCGCCCCCTGGGTGACCAGCAACAGCTTCCGGCGATCGAAGTAGTCTGCCGCGAAGCCGGTGACGGGCAACAACAGCAACGACGGCCCGAACTGCAGCGCCATAACGATGCCTACGGCCGTCGCGTTGTGCGGCGTGAGCTCCGCCAGCACGATCCAGTCCTGCGCGGTGCGTTGCATCCACGTGCCGATGTTCGAGACGAGAGCGCCGGCCGCCCAGAGGCGATAGTTGCGGCTGCGAAGCGACCGGAAAGTGCCGCCCGGCAGCGGGGTGGCGATTGGCGTCACCTCCATCCGACCGGGATCAGACGTCGAGGTTCGTCACCCCGAGCGCGTTCGTCTCGATGAAGAGGCGCCGCGGCTCCACTTCGTCGCCCATCAGGGTCGAGAAGATCTCGCCGGCGCTGATGGCGTCTTCGATCTGCACCTTGAGCAGGATGCGCTGCGCCGGGTCCATCGTGGTTTCCCAGAGCTGCTCGGGATTCATCTCTCCCAACCCCTTGTAGCGCTGGATCGCCATCGAGCCCTTGGCTTCCGAGAGCAGCCAGTCGAGGCCTTCCTTGAACGACCTGATGGACCGCGCCGTGTCGCCGCGCTTTATCTGCGCGTCGGCGCCGATCAATCCCGAGAGCGTCTGCGCGGTCTTCACGATCTGCGCGTAGTCGCCGCTTTCCAGGAATGCATGGTCGATCACCGTCTCGACCTTGTTGCCGTGGACGATCTTCTCGAGGCGAAGCCTCCAGCCGTCCGAGGTGGGATCGCGTTCGATGTGCGTCCTGGGCGCGTTCGGCGCGAGCTGCGAATAGAACTGCTTCGCCGCGGCGCTCGCGCCTTCCTTGTCTCCCAGGGAGATGCGTTCCATGCCGAGCATCGCTCGCAGCACCGAAGGATCCATCGCGATCGAGAGGCGCTCGATCACGGCTTCGGTGGTGAGGTATTCGGACGCGATCTTCTCCAGTGCTTCGCCGGCCAGCGGCGCGGCGTTGGCCGCGGGAATGAGCGCCGCGCCGTGCAGCGCCCGACGCAGCTGATGCTGCTTCAGCTCGAGCTCGTCCTTGAGGTAGCGCTCTTCCTTGCCGCTCTTCACCTTGTACAGCGGCGGTTGCGCGACGTAGATGTGGCCGCGCTCGATGAGCGCCGGCATCTGGCGATAGAAGAACGTGAGCAGCAGCGTGCGGATGTGCGCGCCATCCACGTCCGCGTCCGTCATGATGATGATGCGGTGGTAGCGCAGTTTCTCGAGGTTGAACTCCTCGCCGATGCCCGCGCCCAACGCGGTGATGAGTGTCGCCACCTCCTGCGAGGTGATGATCTTGTCGATGCGTGCGCGCTCGACGTTGAGGATCTTGCCCTTCAACGGCAGGATCGCCTGGTTCTTGCGGTCGCGGCCCTGCTTGGCGGAGCCGCCGGCCGAATCGCCCTCGACGAGGTAGAGCTCGCATAGCGACGGGTCCCGCTCCTGGCAATCCGCGAGCTTCCCGGGAAGGCCGATGCCATCCAGTACGCCCTTGCGGCGCGTGAGTTCGCGGGCCTTCCGCGCCGCCTCTCTCGCGCGGGACGCCTCGACGATCTTCGTGCAGATGATGCGCGCGTCCTGCGGCTTTTCGAGGAGAAAGTCGGCGAGCTTCTGTCCCACGATTTCGGAAACGACCGGCTGGACTTCCGAGGAGACGAGGCGGTCCTTGGTCTGCGAGGAGAACTTGGGCTCGGGCACTTTCACCGAGAGCACGCAGGTGAGGCCCTCGCGCATGTCCTCGCCGTTGGTCTCGACCTTCGCCTTCTTGGCGATCTCTTCCTTGTCGATGTAGTTGTTGATGGTGCGCGTCATCGCGGCGCGCAGGCCCGTGAGGTGCGTTCCGCCGTCGCGCTGGGGGATGTTGTTGGTGAAGCACTGGACCGACTCGACGTAGGAGTCGTTCCACTGCATCGCCACTTCCACCGTGATGCCTTCCTTCTCGCCGATCGCGTAGAAGATGTTGCCGTGAAGCACCGTCTTCGCGCGGTTCATGTAGTCGACGAAGCCCTTCACGCCGCCCGCGTGCGCGAAGCTCTCGCTCTTGCCGGTACGCTGGTCGATGAGCTCGATCTTGCAGCCGTTGTTGAGGAACGACAGCTCGCGCAGGCGCTTGGCGAGGATGTCGTAGTGGAATTCGATGTCCTTGCCGAACGTCTCGCGCGAGGCGAGGAAATGCACTTCCGTCCCGCGCCGATCCGTATCGCCCGTCTCCTCGAGCGGCTTCACCGCAACGCCATCGTGGAACTCGATGAAGTGGGTCCGGCCATCGCGCCAGATGCGCAGCTTCAACCACTCGGAAAGCGCATTCACGACGGAGACGCCCACGCCGTGCAGGCCGCCCGAGACCTTGTACGAATTCTGGTCGAACTTGCCGCCCGCGTGCAGCTCCGTCATGACGATCTCGGCCGCCGAGCGCTTGAGGTCGTCGTCGTCCTTGATGTCGGTCGGGATGCCGCGGCCGTTGTCGACCACGGAGATCGAGTTGTCCGTGTGGATCACGACCTTGATGTCGTCACAGTGGCCTGCGAGGGCCTCGTCGATCGCGTTGTCCACGACCTCGAAGACCATGTGGTGCAGGCCCGTGCCGTCGGACGTGTCGCCGATGTACATTCCCGGCCGCTTGCGCACGGCGTCCAGGCCCTTGAGGATCTTGATGCTCGAGGAATCGTATTCGGCTGCGGGACGGCCGTTGTTGCTGAAATCGGGAAGCGTTGCCATTGAATTCCTGTTTGACTGCTGCTTGAACCCTAGATGCGCATCGGCATGACGACGTACTTGAACTCGTCGCGCCCCGGCATCTGCACGAGCGCGCTCGAGTTCGAGTCGCCCATGGTGAAGGTCACCGTTTCCGAATCGACGTGGTTCAGCACGTCGAGCAGGTACGAAATGTTGAAGCCGATGTCGAGCGGATCGCCGTCGTACTCGAGCGCGAGGCCTTCCTCCGCTTCCTCCTGCTCGTTGTTGGTGCAGATGATCGAGAGCGCGTCCTTGGTGAACACGAGGCGCACGCCGCGGATCTTCTCGTTGGAAAGGATCGCCGCGCGGTTGAGCGATTGCGCAAGCGTCGCGCGGTCGAGGGACACGCGGTTCTTGTGGGTGGTGGGAATCACCTTCGCATAGTCGGGGAACTTGCCCTCGACGATCTTGGAGACGATCTCGATGCCGCCGAACGAGAATCGCGCCTGGTTCGCGCCGATCGCGAGCGACACGGGCTCGTCCGTATCCCCGAGCAGCTTGATCAGCTCGAGAACGGTCTTGCGGGGAAGGATCGCCTCGACGGATCCGTGATCGCCGGCGAGCGACTGGCTCGCGTACGACAGTCGATGCCCGTCGGTCGCGACGACCCGCAGCGTGTTCTTGTCCACGGAGAAGAGCACGCCGTTCAGGTAGTAGCGGATGTCCTGCACGGCCATCGCGAACTGGACGAGCCCCAGCGCGTCCTTGAGTGCCTTCTGGGGCAGCGTGAGTGTCTTGGATGCGTCGCGCGCCTCGACCATCTTGGGAAAATCCGCGGCCGCAAGCGTCTGCAGGTTGAAACGGCTCTTGCCCGCGCGCACCGTCATGCGGTTTTCCTTCGCCTCGAGCGAGACCTCGGCATCTTCCGGCAACGATCGCAGGATGTCGTAGAGCTTGCGCGCGCCCGCCGTCACCGAGCCCTCTGCGGCGCCGTCGATCCCGGCCTTCGCCGTGATCTGCACCTCCAGGTCCGTCGCGAGGAACTCGACCTGGGATCCCGAAGCGGTGATCAGGACGTTGGACAGGATCGGCAGCGTGTGGCGGCGCTCGACGATTCCCGTGACCTGCTGCAAGGGACCCAGCAGCTTGTCGTTCGTCGTTTTGATTTTCAGCATGGCCTTATCTATCAGTAGTTCTTAAATAAAAGACAGCTAACAGCTAATAGGAGCCCGTCCAAATCCGGGATAACTCCGAAATGGCGCAAGCGATCAACAGGTTGACGTCCAAAATAGATGGGGGCGAAACGCCTGGTTGGCAACCGGAGACTGTGGGCAATCCCGAGGAGGAGAACGAAGTAGGAAATCATCCACAGCTTGTTCATGGGTTCAGGCGCGTTCATCCAAGGAGTATCTGCTGGAGCTGCGCGTAGTCGCGCGCGAATTCCTGGTCGGTCTCGCGAAGCTCCAGGGTCTTGCGGCATGCATGCAGGACTGTCGTATGGTCGCGGCCGCCGAAGGCTTCCCCGATTTCCGGAAGGCTCTGCTGCGTGAGTTCCTTCGCGAGCGCCATCGCAACCTGTCGCGGACGGGCGACCGAGCGGAAGCGCTTCTTGGAATACATGTCCGAGACCTTGATCTTGAAGTAGTCCGCGACTGTCTTCTGGATGTTCTCGATGGAGACCTGGCGATTGAGGACGGCCAGGAGGTCCTTCAACGCTTCCCGCGCCGTCGTCACCGTGACCGATGCATTGTTGAATCTCGCGAACGCCAACACGCGCTTGAGCGCGCCCTCGAGCTCGCGCACGTTGGAACGGATGTGCTTGGCGATGAAGAAGGCCACGGTCTCGTCCAGGCGCACGCCGTCGTTCTCCGCTTTCTTCAGCAGGATCGCGACGCGCATCTCGAGCTCCGGCGGCTCGACGGCCACGGTGAGGCCCCAGCCGAAGCGCGAGATCAGGCGATCTTCGATGCCGGTCATCTCCCGCGGGAAGCTGTCGCTCGTGATGACGACCTGCTTGTGGGCTTCGAAGAGCGCATTGAACGTATAGAAGAATTCCTCCTGGGATCGCGATTTGCCCACGAAGAACTGGACGTCGTCGATCAGGAACAGGTCAAGCGACCGGTAGTAGCGCTTGAGGGAATCGAAGCTCTTGTGCTGGTAAGCGCGCACAACGTCGGCCACGAACTGCTCGGCATGGATGTAGCGCACCTTCGCCTTCGCATTGCGCTTGAGGACTTCCGTGCCGATCGCCTGCAGCAGGTGGGTCTTGCCGAGTCCCGTGCCGCCATAGATGAAGAGCGGGTTGTAGGCCGTGCCCGGATTCTCGGCGACCTGGATGGCCGCGGCGCGGGCGATCTGGTTGGCCTTGCCGTTCACGAAGTTCGTGAAAGTGAACCCGGGGTTGAGACGGTGCTCTTCGCGAGGGGAGCGATCGGCTGGCGCGACGTTCACCGGCTCCGGCACGATGATCTCCGCTTCCGTGGGCCGTTCGTCGAGGACGAGATTCACCGACAGGCGGCCGCCGGCGACGTGCTCCACGCGCGATTCGATCTTCGGCAGGAGGTTGGTCCGTACCCACTTGAGAACGTGGTGGTTCGGCGCGACCAGCACGAGCTGATCGTCCTGGCGCTCCGCGCGAAGCGGCTTGATCCAGGTGTCGTACTGCTGGGCCGGCAACTCTTTCTTGAGTTCCGCGGCGAGCGACGGCCAGAGGGAGTCCATGGGCGATTCTTGGGGGCGGGGTCAGTGCGGGAGGGATGACGCGACGAGCATCCGAAATTTTATCTGGAACCGGACCGGTTATCCACAGCGGCGCGGTGTCCCGCGATCCGTGAATGAGTTATAATTTCAGGCTTTTCTCAAGTCGCCTCGGGCATACAAAAATGAAGCGGACATTCCAGCCTTCCACCACGCATCGGAAGAAGACGCACGGGTTTCGCGTGCGCATGAAAACGGCCAGCGGCCGCGCCGTCATCAACGCGCGCCGAGCGAAGGGCCGCAAGCGCGTCGCCGTCTAGCGTTCCGATGTCGCGAAGCGCCCGCATCGAGGGTTATTCGCGGCGCCACCGGTTCGTCTCGCGCGGGTCGTTCGGACCGGTTCTCGGCGGTTCGCGCAAGGCGCGCGGCCGTTTCGCGGTCGTGCACACCCTTCCCGGGCGCGGGGGTCCTTCCCGTCTTGGAATCGCCCTCACGCGCCGCAACGTTCCGCACGCCACGGATCGCAACCACCTGAAGAGGCTCGTGCGCGAGGCATTTCGCCGCCATGCGCTGAAATCTTCCGGAATCGATTGCGTGGTCACATTGCGCGAACGCCTCGACGCCGCCAACGTCGCGGGCGCGATTGAAGAGATCCGCGCGCTTTTCGACCAACTGGCACGCGCAGGGAAGCGCGCCGAATGACGCGATTGCTGCTCGCCCTGATCCGGGGCTATCGGTACCTGCTCAGCCCGTGGTGGGGAAATCAATGCCGCTTTTCGCCCAGCTGCTCCGAGTATGCGACGGCCGCGATCGAGCGCCACGGGGCCTTGCGCGGCACGTGGCTCGCGATGTGCCGCGTCTCCAAATGCCATCCCTGGCACACGGGCGGATTCGACCCGGTGCCCTAGAGAGCGTATGAACACGATCGAAATCCGACGCATCATCCTTCTCGTCATCTTCTCGTTCTCCGCGCTGATGTTGTGGGAGGCGTGGCAGAAACACGAGGCGGCCCATGCGCCGAAGCTTCCCGCGAGCTCGGTGCCCGCGCTTCCGGGTGGCGCGGATGCCACAACGCCGAAGGCGCCCACGAGCGCCGCGACGACGCCCACGGCAGCGCCGGCCGCTTCGCCGGCCGCGGGTCCCGTTGCACCGACGGGCCAGACGGTGTCGGTGAAGACCGACCTCTTCGATGTCGAGCTGAACACGCTCGGTGGTGACATCCGCCGCGTCACGATGAAGCAGCAGCACTCGGCACTCGATCGGACCCGGCCGCTCACGCTGATGGATGCCGATCCGCAGCACTATTTCGTCACCCAATCGGGACTGCTGGGTGAAGGCCTTCCGAACCACAAGAGCGCCTACGAGGCCGAGCAGCTTTCCTATTCGCTCGATGGCAACGATACCCTCGCCGTGCGCCTCAAGGCTCACGAGGCCAACGGCATCGAGGTGACGAAGACCTACACGTTCAAGCGCGACAGCTACGTGATCGACGTCGCGTACCAGGTGGCCAACAAGACCGACAAGCCGATCTCTCCCTTCGCGTACTTCCAGTTCCTTCGCGACTCGAACCCACCGAGCCCCGAGGCGGCCACGACGAGCTCGTTCGGCGGCGTGACGACCTTCACCGGCCCCGCCGTCTACACGGACGAATCGAAGTTCGTGAAGGTGACCTTCAAGGACGTCGACAACGACAAGCTCAACTATCCGAAGAAGGCGAAGGATGGATGGATCGCCATCGTCCAGCACTACTTCGTGTCCGCGTGGATTCCGAAGGAAGGCGCCGAGCGGGACTACTTCACGCGGAAAGTCGCCGACAACCTCTACACCACGGGCGTCGTGACGCCGGTGGGAACGATCGCGCCAGGCGCCACGGCTAGCGTGGACGTTCCCGCGTATATCGGGCCGCAGGAAACCGAGCGCCTGGAGAAGGTCGCGCCGGGATTCAAGCTCGTCGTGGACTACGGCTGGCTCTACGTGCTCGCCGCGCCGATCTTCACCGTGCTCAAGTGGATCCACGGCGTCGTCGGCAACTGGGGATGGTCGATCATCATCCTCACCATCATGATCAAGCTGCTCTTCTATCCGCTCAACGCGAGGGCGGGCCGCTCCATGGCGCAGATGAAGGTGCTCGCGCCGAAGATGGAGAAGCTGAAGGAGATCTACGGCGACGATCGCCAGAAGCTCAACACGGCGATGATGGAGCTTTATCGCACCGAGAAGATCAATCCGCTGGGCGGGTGCCTGCCGATCCTCGTGCAGATCCCGGTCTTCATCGCGCTCTACTGGGTGCTCCTCGCCTCCATCGAGCTTCGCCACGCGCCGTGGCTCGGCTGGATCCACGACCTCTCGGCGCCCGATCCATACTTCATCCTGCCGGTGATCTACGCCGTCTCGATGTTCGTGCAGACGCGGCTCAATCCCCAGCCGGCCGATCCGGTCCAGGCGAAGGTGATGCTCGTGATGCCGATCGTCTTCAGCGTGTTCTTCCTGTTCTTCCCGGCGGGCCTCGTCCTTTACTGGGTCGTGCAGAACCTGCTGTCGATCCTGCAGCAGTGGCACATCAACAAGACACTGGCGGCCGAAGCGGCGGCGAAAGCGCGCCGCTGACCGCGGGCGGCGAGACCATCGCCGCCATCGCCACGGCGCCCGGCCGCGGCGGGATCGGAGTCGTCCGCGTTTCGGGCCGGCACGTTCGTGAGGTCACCGTGGGGATCGTTGGATCCCTGCCCGAACCGCGGCACGCGACGCTCGCCGATTTCCGCGACCGCGACGGCGCGCTCCTCGATCGCGGCATCGCGCTCTTCTTTGCCGCTCCGCACTCGTACACCGGCGAGGATGTCCTCGAGCTCCAGGGCCACGGCGGCCCCGTCGTGTTGCAGCAGCTCGTGCGGCGGTGCGTGGAGCTTGGCGCGCGCATCGCGGAGCCCGGCGAGTTCACGCGGCGCGCATTCCTCAATGGTCGCGTGGATCTCGCGCAAGCCGAGAGCGTGGCCGATCTCATCGACGCGTCGAGCGCCGAGGCTGCGCGCAGCGCCGCTCGCTCGCTCGCGGGGGAGTTTTCACGCCGCATCCATGCGATCGTCGCGGAGCTCACGGAGCTGCGCATGCACGTCGAGGCCTGCATCGATTTTCCCGAGGAGGAGATCGATCCGGCGGATCGACGCGAACAATCACGGCGCCTCTCGAAGATTCGTACCGAGGTGGCCTTGGTCCTCGACGAAGCGCGCCAGGGCGCCGTATTGCGAGAGGGGCTCACCGTGGTGCTCGTGGGGCGGCCCAACGTCGGGAAATCCAGCTTGCTGAACCGTCTCTCGGGCGAAGACCTTGCGATCGTGACCCCGATCCCGGGAACCACGCGCGACTACGTGCGCGCGACCGTGAGTCTCGAGGGTGTGCCGATCCACCTCATCGACACGGCCGGACTTCGCGATGGGGGCGACGAGATCGAGCGCATCGGAATCGAGAGAACGTGGCGTGCCGTCGAGGATGCCGGCGCCGCGCTCTTCATCTCGGAGGCGGATTCGCCGGAGCACGAAGAGGAAAAGCGATTGCGCGCACGCCTTCCCCGCGGGATGCCAGTCGCCCACGTCGTGAACAAGATCGACCTCACCGGCGGGGCCGCCGGGATCGCCTCCGAAGGAGGTGACACGACCCTTAGGCTTTCGGCCAAGACAGGCAGCGGGGTCGAAGGCCTCAGGGCGTGGCTTCTCCAGGTGGCCGGATGGAAGCCGCATGGCGAGGGCCTATTCATGGCGCGGGAGCGGCACCTGCGAGCGATCGAAGAAGCAGGTAGTCACTTACTTGCGGCAGAATCTCTGCAAGCCTATGAATTGATTGCAGAAGAGCTCCGCCTGGCGCAGCTCGAGCTTGGTCGAATCACCGGCGAGGTGACGGCCGACGACCTCCTGGGCGCCATCTTTTCACGCTTCTGCATTGGCAAGTAGCGACGTTCCACGTGGAACATCGCCGGCCCCAAGACCCCCGTTGTTCCACGTGGAACCCATAGGGCTTCGGAACCGTTTCCCGTAGAATTGCGGTCTCGACTCCCCGGTTGCCAGAAAGCGCTCCCTTCGAGCGCCGA
>DATGGI010000154.1:0-6752 GCA_035308545.1 Usitatibacter sp. | reverse complement strand
GGCGATCGCTCGATGTCCGTGCCGGCGAAGTCGTCGAACATCTTCGGGACCGTGATCATCGCCTCGTGGGGCGGCATCCAGCCGCTGCGGATCCCATCACGCAGGTTGCGCATGTCCTGGTCGAGCCACGCCGCGAGCTTCGACAGCCGCTTGAGGTAGTTCTCGTAGTCGGCCACTGTCGCGAAGCGCGTGGCGTTCACCACGTAGCCGACGGCGAGCTCGGGACCATTCATCGTCGAGACGCTGTTCCAGCGATCGTCGCTGCCGAACGGGAGGTCGCGGTAGAACGCGTTCTCCCGGTCTTCCAGCTCGGAGCTCTCGAGGGCGATGTCGCGCGAGATGCGGTCCTGCGTGTTGAGCTTCGCGGGATCGAAGGCCTTCAGCGCCGCGATCACTTCCTTCACGTGCGCCTTGCGCCGCGCGATGGCCGCGGGCGAGTTGTCCGTGAGCTTGTCGTCGTATCCCGGAATGCCGTAGATGGTGCCCGCCTCGGGATGTTCCTCGATGGTGCGCATGAACTCGCGATCGAAGAGCGCGGCCAGGTCCTTGTTGGACGCGGGTTCGGCGAGAACCGTCATTGCCGTGAGCAGTGTCACGCCGGCGCAGGCCGGGGCCCAATATCGATTTCTCATTCGATTTTTCCGATCTTCTGCACGACCCCCGCGAGCTTCTTCGCGTCCTTGTCCCAGAATTCGCGGAACTGCGGCTGGTCGAGGTATTGGATGGGTGTCTCAACGTTCGCCATCGCCGACTGGAACGTCGCGTCGTTCACGGCGGCTTTCGAGGCTTCGCGAAGTTTGGCGACCACGGCATCGGGCGTCCCCGCGGGCACGAACAGCCCCGTCCACTGCGAGAACTGCGCGTCGTAGCCCAGCTCCTTCAGCGTCGGCACCTCGGGAAACGCGGGATGGCGCGCCTCGCCCCAGGTCGCGAGGACGCGGATCTTCCCGGCCTTCACGTGGCCCATGATCGAGGACGGGCCCGTCGAGAGCGCGTCCACCTGGCCGCCGAGGAGCGCCACGATCGCGGGACCCGCGCCGGTGAACGGCACGTGCAGCATCTTCACGCCCGCGACCTCGTCGAACATCTCCATGGGCACGTGCATCGTGCCGTAGTTGCCCGACGAGCCGTAGGGAATGCCGCCGGGATTCTTCTTCGCCGCGGCGACGAGATCGGCCACCGATTTGTACGGGCCGTCGGCGCGCACCGCGAGCACCGTGGGATCGGCCGTGAAGCGCGCGACCGGGATGAACTGGCTCAGCTGGTACATGGGGCTGCGGCCCAGCACCTTGTCGGCCTCGGGAATGATCGAGATCGACGAGAGCGCCATGAGGAGCGTGTAGCCGTCGGGCTTCGCGCGGGCCGCGACCTGCATTCCCAAGCCGCCGCCGGCGCCCGCCCGGTTCTCGACGATCACGTTCTGCTTGAGGATGCGAGTCATCGCGTCGGCGAGGGGGCGCGCGGTGATGTCCGCGACGCCGCCCGGCGGGAACGGCACCACCATCGTGATGTTGTGGGCGGGGTAGTCGGACTGGGCGGATGCGAAAAAGGGGACCAGCGCCGCGATCGAGATCGCGGCAAGGCGGGCGGCTCTCATTTCTTCTTGCCTTTCGCTTTCGGGTCTTCCGGCTCCGGCGGGGCTTTCCATTCGGCGCAGTTCACGCCCGTGGGCGGCGTGATGTCGTTGCCGTTGGCGCCCTGGACGCGCACCACGTAGGGGAACGCGCTGCCCTTGCGGGGATTGGCCATGATGCGCACCGTGCCCGCGCTCGGGATCTTCATCTGCTTGGCGCCCTCGGGCATCACGCAGTTGTAGGTGGGCGTGCCCTCGATGTGGACGATGTCGTAGTTCACCGAGGAGTTCACCGCGCCTTCCGGATTGCAGTCGAGCTGCTTCACCTCGCAGCAGAGCTTCGCGCCCGGCCTGATCGTGGTGTTCACCTTGCGCTCGTCGCGAAGCGCGTCCGGATGCATCTCCTGGAGCAGCTTCACGTCCCGGTCCTTCGTGTCGTTGTAGATGCAATAAGCGTGGGCGGGACCGGCCGTCGCGAGGAGCAGGGCCAGAGCGTGCAAGGGGGCTTTCATGGACTTCCTCCCGATTTATTTTCCGAAGTATCTACCTTGTACGTAGGCCCCCGCCAGTAGTCCCGCGACGGAGGCGAGAAGCGGCCAGTTGCCGACGCCGAGGCCGGCGATTGCAGGACCCGGGCATACGCCCGACAAGCCCCAGCCGATGCCGAAGAGCGCGGCGCCTGCGATGGTGCGCGTTTCCATTGACGAGGGATGCGCGCCGAATTTCCCGCCGGTCCAGGGTTTCTTCCAGAGGCGCGGGGCGAGGCGATAGGCGAAGAACGTGACCACGACCGCTCCGGCCAGCACGAGCAACAGGCCCATGTCGCGCCACTGGAGGAACGACAGCACGACTTCCGGCTGCACCATCGTCGAGAGCGCGAGGCCGAAGCCGAAAATGGCGCCGGAGAGCAGCACGAAGACGTAGCCGCGCGCGCTCACGCGAACCTCGCCACGAGGTGCGCGGTGACAATCGCGGTCGCGAGGAACGTGCACACCGCGAGGATCGACGGCACCTGGAGCGAAGCCATCCCGCAGATGCCGTGGCCCGCGGTGCATCCGTTGGACATGCGCGCGCCGAAGCCCGCGATGAATCCGCCGGCGGCAAGCTGCCAGAGCGGCACGTGCGTCACGAAAGGCTTTCCGAGGAGGAAGAGCCACAGCACCGCGCCGAGGATCAATCCCGCCGCGTACACGAGGCGCCAGCGGCGGCTTCCCGCGAAACGCTCCTCGCTGAAATACGGTGCCTTCGAGATGAACGACCAGGTTGTCGTGAAGACCGTGCTCATGCCGCCGATCAACCCGGTCGACGCGAAGAGCAGGCTCATCCCGAAGCCCAGCAGCACGCCTCCGGCGAGGTAGTGCTCCCAACCCAGCGGAAAGAGATCCATCAGCCCGACGACTTCTCGCGATACATGGCCTCGTCGGCCGAGGCGAGGAGGGCTGCGGGATCGCGCGCATGGTCCGGGTAGAGCGACACACCGACCGAGGCGCCGCAGCGCACCCCGAGTCCCTTCCACTCGAAATCGTTCGCGAAGGCGGCGCGGATGCGCTCGCCGATGATGCCCGGCGTATCGGGGCGCACGTCCGTCTCCAGGAGCACGACGAACTCGTCTCCTCCCAGGCGCGCGACCGTGTCGATGTCGCGAACGCAGGCGCGGATGCGCGCTCCCGCCTGCCGCAGCACCTCGTCCCCCGCCGCGTGGCCGAGCGTGTCGTTCACCTTCTTGAACCGGTCGAGATCGATGAAGAGGAGCGCGAGGCGGTCGCCGCTGCGGTTCACGCGCACGATCGCGTGCTCCAGGCGCGCGGCGAGCGAGTTGCGGTTGGGCAGCCCCGTGAGCGCGTCGTGGACCGCCGCCTTCTTGAGGTGCTCCTCCGCGTCGACGCGGGCGGTCACGTCCTCGGCGAGCGAGAGGATCGACGCGATCTTGCCGTGCTCGTCGAAGACCGCCGAGTTGTACCACTGGCACCAGATCGTCCGGCCATCCTTGGTGTTGTTGGCGGCGAGCATCCGGTTGCGCGGCACCACGCCCGCGAGGAGCTCCTTCGTGAGGGCTCTCACGGTCTCCAGCGAGTCCGCGTGCACGAGGCCGATGTCGCTCGATCTCTTCCCGAGCACTTCGTCGGCTTTCCAGCCGAAGATCGCCTGCGCCTGCGGCGACCAGCGCATCACCTCGACCCCCGCGGACCATTCGATCACCGCGAGCGGCGTGTTCTCGATGTGGCTCGCGAGGTGCTGCAGCGCGCGGGAAAGCGCGTCGTGCGTGCGCTTGAGCTCTTCCACTTCCAGCGCGCACGAGAAGTATCCGAGCACCTTGCCCTCGGGACCGCGGTGCGGGCGAAGGTTCACCGAGAGCCACACGAGCGAGCCGTCGCGCGCGCGCCCCTGGCGTTCGTAGTGCACGTCCTCGCCGGCGAGGGCGCGCTGGGTCCAGGCTTCGAATTGCGCGTAGGTCTGCGGGCCGTAGAGCTCGGAGAGCGTCTTGCCCACCGCCTCTTCCTGCGTGCAGCCCAGCCAGTCCGCGAGCGCCTTGGAGACGTAGCGCACGCGCTGGCGCGAGTCCACGTAGGAGATGAGGCCGCCCACCTCGTCGGCCATCGCGGTGACGAAGTTCTGCGCGGAGCGGAATCCGCGCGGAATCGGAATCTTCTTGCCGGCGGTCATCGAGGCTGCATTTCCAGCTCCTCGCGGATGGGCGGAGCGGGAAAATGGAAGCGCACCGGGCCGTCGGGCTCGGCGTGGAGGAACTGGTGCACGAAGGGATCGGGCGAGGCGAACATCTCGGCCGTGGGCCCGTGGCCGACGATCACGCCGTCGTTCAGCAGGTAGAGGTACTCGGCGAGCTCCAGCGCCTCATGCACGTCGTAGGTGACGACGATCGAGGTGGCGCCGAGCGCGCCGTTCAGCGTGAGGATCAGGTTGCGGATCACGTCGAGCGAGATCGGGTCGAGTCCCGCGAAGGGCTCGTCGTAGATGATGAGCTCGGGATCGAGCGCGATCGCGCGCGCGAGCGCCACGCGGCGCGACATGCCCCCGGAGAGCTCGTCGATGCGCAGCCCGTAGGCGCCGCGCAGGCCCACGGCATTCAGCTTCATCAGCACGAGGTCGTGGATGATCGCCTCGGGAAGCTTCGTGTGCTCGCGCATCGGGAACGCGACATTCTCGAACACGGTCATGTCGCTGAAGAGCCCGCCCTTCTGGAACATCATTCCCATGCGCCGGCGCAGCGCGAGCATTCCGGCCGGCGGCTCGGCCGCCACGTCGTGCCCGAGCACGTTCACCTGCCCGGCCGCGGGCTTCAGCAGGCCGCCGATCAGCTGCAACAAAGTGGTCTTTCCCGAACCGCTCGCGCCGAGGATGGCGACGATCTTGCCGGCCGGGATCTGCAGGTCGATTCCGCGCAGCACGGGGCGGCCGCCGAAAGCAAAACGCAGGCCCCGGATGTCCACCACGTCGTGCCGAATATTCATGATTGGCGATTATCGCATCTGAAAGTACACTCGCGCTTTCAACGCGAGATGCGAGGGGAGAAACCACCATGAACATCGTAGAACGCGCCAAGAACATACTGCTCAGCCCGGCGACAGAATGGGACAAGGTCGCGGTGGAGACGACGGCCCCGAAGGACGTCCTCATCAGCTACGTGATCCCGCTCGCCGCCATCGCCGCGATCGCGCATTTCGTGAGCGCCGTGGTCATCGGCACCCGCATCCCCTTCGTCGGCGTGCACCACATGAGCATGGTGTTCGGCGTGATCTCCGCGGTGTACTCCTTCGTGATGGCGATCGTCTCCGTGTTCGTGATCGCGTTCATCACGGACGCGCTCGCGCCGAGCTTCGGCGGCACCAAGGACATGAACCAGGCTGTGAAGCTCACTGCATATACGTTCACGGCTTCGTGGATCGGCGCTGTATTCGGGATCATTCCCCTGCTCGGCTGGCTGATCTCGCTCCTGTTCGCGCTCTACGGCCTCTACATCCTCTACCTCGGCCTGCCGAAGCTCATGAAGAACCCGGCCGACAAGACGATCATCTACGAGATCGTGATCATCATCGTGGCGATCGTCGTCTCGGTGGTCATCGCCGCGATCGGCGGGATGCTCACCGCGGGCGGCATGATCGGCGCGGGCGCGATGTCGGGCATGGGCGGCATGGGCGGCTATTCGGGCCGCTCCGAAGTGACGATGGATCCGAACAGCCCGCTCAACAGGTACGCCAAGAATCTCGACAACGCGTCGAAGCAGATGGAGGCCGCGCAGAAGAGCGGCGACTCCGGCAAGCAGATGGCCGCGGCGATGGGTGCGTTGAACGCCGCCGTCGGTGGCAAGGGCGTGGATCCGGTGCAGATCGACGCGCTGAAGCCCTTCGTGCCGGAGACGTTCGCGGGGCTGCCGCGCAAGGACATGCGCACGGAGCGCGGCGGCGTGCAGGGCATGATGACCGCGAAGGCCGAGGGCATCTACAACGACGGAGCGGGCAAGAACGCGTCGCTCGACGTGACGGACTCCGGCGGGGCCGCGGGCTTGGTCGGGCTCGCGGGCTGGGCCGGACTGCAGGCGGAGCGCGAAGACGCGACCCACAAGGAAAGCACCCGCAAGGAAAACGGCCGCCTCATTCACGAGCGCCTCAACAAGACGACGAACGACGCGGAGTTCACGATCATCCTCGGCGATCGCTTCATCGTTTCGGCGAAGGGCACCGTGGGCCTCGATGCGCTCAAGGCCGGCGTGGGATCACTCGATCTCGCGAAGCTCGAGGCAATGAAGTAGGGTCCAGCTCGAACGTTCCCCGCACGGGGTACCAGTTCGTTTCGTTCGACGCGACGCCGACCGTCGAACCGTCTTCGAAATTCAGCGCGACGGTGAGCGTGTACCCGGAGTCCGAGAGGTAGGACACGAGGCTGCTGGTCTCGTCGATGTCCTTCGCGAGGTACTTCGGCCGCACGGCTTTCGGGTCCGACCGCCACGTCACCGTTCCATCGAGCAGGAAGCGGTGCGCCTGCGTCGTTCCCTTCGTCGGCCCGTCCGTCCACGAGAGGTGGATGGTCTTGCCGAGGACGCGGCCGGATGTGATCTGTTCGTCCATGGAGCCAGCATCCCGCGCATCGGTCGCGGACGCCGTCGGTGCGCCCCGTTTCGGCGGTAGGATTTGTCCTAACTCCAAGGAGCTACCATGCCCCT
>DATGGI010000153.1:0-14763 GCA_035308545.1 Usitatibacter sp. | reverse complement strand
GCAAGGACGGCCAGTGGAAGGACGTCAGCACCTCGCAGCTTTTCGACAACCGCACCGTGGTTGTGTTTTCCCTCCCGGGCGCCTACACGCCCACCTGTTCGTCGACCCACGTGCCGCGCTACAACGAGCTCGCGGCGACGTTCAAGAAGGCCGGCGTGGACGAGGTCGTCTGCATCTCGGTCAACGACGGCTTCGTGATGAGCGAGTGGCAGAAGGACCAGGACGCGCCCAACATCACGTTCATTCCCGACGGCAACGGCGAGTTCACCGAGAAGATGGGGCTCCTCGTCGACAAGACGAACCTGGGCTTCGGCAAGCGCTCGTGGCGCTACTCGATGCTGGTGCGCGACGGCAAGATCGTGAAGCAGTTCCTGGAGCCGGAGAAGGACGGCGACCCGTTCGAAGTCTCCGACGCGGACACGATGCTGAAGTACCTGGCGCCCAGCGTGAAGGCCCCGGACCCGGTCACGATCTTCACCAAGGCGGGCTGCCCGCACTGCGCCCGCGCCAAGGCCCTGCTCGACGAGAAAGGCCTCGTCTACGAGGAGGTCGTCCTCGGCAAGGGCATCACGTCGCAAACCCTTCGCGCGGTCTCCGGCCAGGGCACGACACCGCAGGTCTTCATCGGCGGCCAGTGGATCGGCGGCGCGGATGAGCTCGAGCGCCATCTCGGCGTGACGAAGAAGAAGGCGGCGTAAGGAAACATCCAACCCACCGACGGATGGCCATGGACAAGAACCGCAAAGTGGACGTTGCAGTGATCGGCGCCGGCACGGCGGGCCTCGCGGCCTACCGTGCGGCGAAGGCCGCGGGTGCCAGCGCGGTCATCATCGAAGGCGGCCCCCACGGGACCACGTGCGCCCGGGTCGGGTGCATGCCTTCGAAGCTGCTCATCGCGGCCGCCGAGGCGGCCCACGGCATCGAGCGCGCGAAAGGCTTCGGCGTCCACGCGGGTCCGGCGAAAATCGACGGCCAGGAGGTCATGGCGCGCGTGAAGCGCGAGCGCGATCGCTTCGTGGGTTTCGTCTTGAAGGGCGTGGAGGCGATCGCCGAAAGCGACCGCATTCATGGCCACGCGAAATTCATCGACCGCAACACGCTCGATGTCGATGGCGCGCGCATCGCCGCCCGCGCGATCGTGATCGCCACGGGATCGCGTCCCGCCATCCCGCCGATGCTCCAGGGCCTGGGCGACCGGCTCGTTGTGAACGACGACGTCTTCTCGTGGGATACGCTCCCGCGCTCCGTCGCGGTCTTCGGGCCCGGCGTGATCGGTCTCGAGATCGGACAGGCGCTCTCGCGCCTGGGCGTTCGCGTCGTGGTGCTCGGCCGCGGCGGCCGCGTGGGCCCCATCACCGATCCGGAAGTGCGCCGCGCCGCGATCCAGGCGTTCGAGGGCGAATTCCACCTCGACCCGGACGCGCACGTGTCACGCGTCGAGCGCAAGGGCGACGAAGTTGAAATCGACTACGTCGGCATCCACGGCGAAAAGCTCACCGAGAAATTCGAATACGTGCTCGCCGCGACGGGCCGCGTGCCCAACGTGGACAAGCTGAACCTCGACGCCACGGGCCTCGAGCGTGGCGCGCGCGGCGTACCGATGTACGACCCGCGCACGACGCAGGCGGGAACGAGCAACATCTTCATCGCGGGCGACGTGTCGGACTTCCTGCCGTTGCTCCACGAGGCGGCCGACGAAGGCAAGATCGCCGGCGCCAATGCCGCGCGTTACCCGCACCTGCAGGCCGGATCGCGACGCGCGCAGCTCGGCATCGTCTTCACCGATCCGCAGATCGCCATCGTGGGTGGCGGTTATGCGTCGCTGCATGCGCATGCGATCGCCGCGGGCGAGGTCTCTTTCGAAGACCAGGGACGCTCGCGCGTGATGCTCCGCAACAAGGGATTGCTTCGCGTCTATGGCGATCCCTCGACGGGACGCTTCCTCGGCGCCGAGATGTTCGGCCCGGATGCGGAGCACATCGGGCACCTCCTCGCGTGGGCGCTTCAAGCGCGGCTCACGGTCGGCGAGATGCTCGAGATGCCGTTCTACCACCCCGTCGTCGAAGAGGGCCTTCGCACGGCGCTTCGCGAGCTCGATGCGAACCTGCACGCTTCGCGCCTGGCCGCTGCCTAGTTCGGGGTCAGACCCCTAGCGCTTGCGGTCCTCGGGGTCTGACCCCGAACTAGATCCGCTCCGGAAAGCGCGCGGCGAATTCCCGCAGGTTGTCTGTGAAGAGGCCGTCGATGCCCAGGTCGAAGAGGCGTTCGGCGGTCTCCACCTCGTTCACGGTGTAGACCATCACGCGATAGCCCTCGCCCTTGAGGCGCGCCACGTCTTCCGCGCGGATCTTCTTGTGGTTCGTGTGCATCGAGACCGCCCCGAGCGCCTTCAACCGGAGCCAGTCTTCCTCCTTGATCTCGTCGGCGAGCCAGCCGCGGCGAAGCGAGGGCGCCGATTCCTTCGCGGCCATGAGCGCCTCGAACGAGAACGACGAAACGATCGGCTGCGTGGCCGCGCCCTTCCAGAACTTCTCGGCCTCCGCGGCGACCTGGAGCCCCGTGTCGCGCTCGAATCCCGGCGTGGGCTTGATCTCGACGTTGGCCATCGTGTCCTTCGACCGCAGGAGCCTGGCGGCGCGCTCGAAAGACGGCAGCCGCTCGCCGATGAACGCCTCCGAGTGCCACTCGCCCGCATCGAGCTTCTCCAGCTCCGCGAACGTGAGATCCGCCGCGCGCCCCTTGCCGTTGGTCGTGCGCTCGAGTGTCGTATCGTGAAGCAGCAGCGAGACCTTGTCCTTCGAGAGCTTCACGTCGAACTCGTGGGCGCGAAACCCGAGCGATTGTCCAAGCGCGATCGACGCAAGCGTGTTCTCGGGGGCGAGCTTTCCCCCGCCGCGATGGGCGAAGATGCTCGGATACGGCCAGTCGCTCGTCATTGAAGTCCCAGGACCCTCACGGCAAAGACGATGAAAATGATGAAGAGGATGTACGTGTAGGCCGCCGCCACGACGTCATCGATCATGACACCCATTCCGCCCTTGATATTCCGCTCGAGGAGCCGGATGGGGTACGGCTTCCAGATATCGAAGATGCGGAAGACCACGAATACGCCCGCCTGGAACCAGAACGATTGCGAGGCGATGGCGGCAAGCGGCAGGAATGCGACGATCTCGTCCCACACCATGGCGCCGTGGTCGGATGCGCCCAGGTCGCGGCCCGTGACATCACAGGCCCATACACCGATGAAGAAGAGCGGAATCGCGGCAAATGCGATGGCGAGCGGCGCGAGGAACTGCGCGAGCGCCCAGTAGAGAAGCAGCGACACCACGGTGCCGACGGTGCCCGGGGCGCGTGGAGCGAGGCCCGCGCCGAAACCCAGCGCGATGAAATGCGCCGGATGCGAGACGAGGAAGCGCGCGTCAGGATCCCGAGAAGTGGTCGTAGCCCCGGCCATCGATCTTCATGGGTTTGCCCTCGGGCCCGAGCAGGCTCACGCCCTTGCCGCGGCGGATCTGCCCGATGCGCGTGAGCGGGATGTTCAGCATGTCGGTGAGCTCCGCGATGCTTTCGCGCGCATTCGCGGGTGCGGTGAAGCAAAGCTCGTAGTCGTCACCGCCGGCCACGATCGCGGTGAGCCCCGCGCTGCTCGAGACGTGGCGCCCGCCGATCGGGGACACCGGAATGCTGTTCACGTCGACGGTCGCGCCGACCCCGGAGAGCCGGCAGATGTGGCCCAGGTCCGCGAGAAGGCCGTCGGAGACATCGATCGCGGCGGTGGCCATGCCGCGCAGCGCCTGGCCGAGCTTCACGCGCGGCGCGGGTTCATACAGGCGCATCACCGCCTCGTGATAATCGGTCTCGGTGAGAACGACCTTGCCGTGGCGGTGCGCGACGGCGAGCGCCGCATCGCCGATGTTGCCCGACACCCAGACGTCGTTGCCGGCCTTCGCGCCGTTGCGCCGGAGCGCCGCGCCCGCGGGCACTTCTCCCATGATCGTGACGGTGAGCGAGAGCGGCCCGCGCGTGGTGTCGCCGCCGATGAGCGAGACATCGAATTCCGCCGCGAGGTCGAAGAATCCCTTGGCGAACGCCGCGAGCCAGTCGTCGTCCACCGACGGCAGCGTCAACGCGAGCATCGTCCAGTAGGGCATCGCGCCCATGGCCGCCATGTCGGAGAGGTTCACCGCGAGCGCCTTGTGGCCGAGGTTCTCCGGGTCCACGTCGGGGAAGAAGTGCGTGCCCGAGACCATCGTGTCCGTCGAGACCGCGAGGTCCATGCCGTTGGAGACGTCGACCAGGGCCGCGTCGTCTCCGACGCCCAGCACGGCGTTGGCCGCGGGACGGGTGAAGTGCTTCGCGATGAGCTCGAATTCGGGGGGAAGGTTATTTGCCATTGCGCTGCTTTCGTTTTTCCGCGACTTCCTCGGGTCGCACGGCCGCCGCGAGACGATCCAGCACGCCGTTTACATACTTATGACCGTCGGTTCCGCCGAAGCGCTTGCCGAGCTCGATCGCTTCGTTGATCGTGACCTTGTAGGGAATTTCCGGCTGGTGGACGATCTCCCAGGCGCCGATGAGGAGGATCGCGCGTTCCACCGGGCTCACCTCGCCCCACTTGCGGTCGGCGAGCGGTTCCAGGTGTTGGCGAAGCCCATCGGCACCGTCGATCGTGCCCTTCAGCTCCGCCTTCAGGAAATCCGCGTCGGCGCGCTCGTAGCCTTCGAGCTCCGAGAGGTTCTTGAGCACCGTGCGCACCGCGTCTCCCGTGTAGATCCACTGGTAGATGCCCTGCATCGCGAGCTCCCGCGAGCGCCGCCTCGTCGCGGCGCGGCTTTCCTTCATCGCGCGATGGTCCTCAGCGTGTTGGCCATCTCGATGGCCACGCGCGCGGCTTCCGCGCCTTTGACTGCCGCCCTTTCGCGCGCCTGCTCCTCGGTCGAGGTCGTGAGCACGCCGTTGGCGATCGGAACACCGGTCTCGAGCTGCACATCGAGGATGCCGCGGGCGCTTTCGTTGGCCACGATCTCGAAATGGTAGGTCTCGCCGCGCACGACGCAGCCCAGCGCCACGAGCGCATCGAAGCGGCGGCCGGCGATGCCGCGGCGCTCGAACGCGAGGGCCTGGAGCGCGAGCGGAATCTCCAGCGCGCCGGGCACGCTCACGACGTCGATGTCCCCGGTAGCCACGCCCAGCTCCACCAACTGCTTGTCGCATGCGGTGAGGAGCATGCGCACCAGCTCCTCGTTGAAGCGGCTCCAGACGATGCCGATGCGAAGGCCCTCGCCCTTCAGCGCGGGCGCGAGGTTGTTCATACCGCCTTCACCATCGCGTCATCGGGCGAGACGTACTCGACCACCTCGAGCCCGAACCCCGACATGGAGGGAATGCGCTTGGGCCGCGCGAGCACGCGCATCTTGCCCACACCCAGGTCCTTCAGGATCTGCGCGCCGATGCCATGCAGGCGCGGATCCCATTTGCGTGCGTTGCGGTCGTCCTGCTTTCGCGAAAGGCGCTCGAGGAGCTCGGCCGCCCCTTCGTGACGGCGCAGCAGCACGATCACGCCTTCCTTGTGGTGGGCCACGATGCGCATCGCATCCTGCACCGAGTAGGCGTGGCGCGACGAATCGAAATCGAACATGTCGAGCGACACGAAGGGCTCGTGCACGCGGACCAGCACCGGGCGCTCCGGCGAAGGCTCGCCCTTCACGAGCGCGAAGTGCACCTCGTCGCCGGTGTGGTCGTGATAGACGCAGAGGCGGAATTGGCCGTAGGGCGTGTTCACCGCGCGGTCCGAGACGCGCTCGATGAGGCGCTCGTTCACGCTGCGATGGCGGATCACGTCCGCGATCGTGCCGATCTTGAGGCCGTGTGCCTTGGCGAAGGCGAGCAGCTCGGGCATGCGCGCCATGGAGCCGTCGGGATTCATGATCTCGCAGATCACCGCGGCGGGCGTGAGCCCCGCGGCTTCGGCGAGGTCGCATCCGGCTTCCGTGTGTCCGGCGCGCACCAGCACGCCGCCGTTCTGCGCCATCACGGGAAAGATGTGGCCGGGCTGGACGATGTCGCTCGCTTTCGCGTGCTTCGCGGTCGCCGCCCGCACGGTGCGCGCGCGATCGGCCGCGGAAATCCCCGTGCTCACGCCGGTCGCGGCCTCGATGGAGACCGTGAACGCCGTTCCCATGGGCGAACGGTTGTCGTTCACCATGAGCGGCAGGTTGAGGCTGCGGCACTTTTCTTCCGTGAGCGTGAGGCAGATCAGGCCCCGCGCGTGCATGGCCATGAAGTTGATGGCCTCGGGCGTGACGAAGTCCGCGGCCAGCACCAGGTCGCCTTCGTTCTCGCGGTCTTCGGCATCGGCGAGAACCACCATGCGCCCGTGGCGCAGCTCGTCCACCAAATCCTGGGTCGTATCGAGGGTCATGGAGTCTTCCTCAGGCAAGACCTCCATTTTACCTGCTTGCCGGGGCCGCTCAGCGTTTGTCGAGCAGGCGCTCCACGTAGCGGGCCAGCATGTCCACTTCGAGGTTCACTCGCGAGCCGGCCGCGAGGTTGCGCAGCGTCGTCACGGCCCTCGTATGGGGAATGATGTTCACCTCGAAGGAGGCGCGCTCGACCGCATTCACGGTAAGGCTCACGCCGTCCACCGTGATCGAGCCTTTCTTCGCGATGTACTTCGCGAGCGGCGACGGCACCTCGATCGACAGGCGCATGCTCCCGCCCAGGTCCTCGAAAGCCAGCACGCGGCCCACGCCATCCACGTGACCCGCCACGAGATGCCCGTCGATGCGGTCGGCGAGCCGCAGCGACTTCTCGAGATTCACTTCACGCCCCTCTTCGAGGCCCGCGGTCACGTCGAGCGTGGCGCGCGACGATTCCACGTCGAACGAGCCCGCGTCCTTCGCGATCACCGTGTGGCAGATGCCCTGGATCGCGATCGAGTCGCCGATCCGCACCTCATCGAGGCCGAAGTCCTTCACGGCGATGCGATGGCGAAGCCCGTCGCCCGATGCCTTCGACGACTCGATCTTCCCCACGTGGGTCACGATGCCCGCGAACATCAGCGCACCAACCTTGCCGTGATGCGCCAGTCGTCGCCGACGGCCGTCACGTCGGTGACGCGAAGCTTGCGCGCATCGGAGAGCTCCGTGATATCGGGAAGCGCGAAAAGCCCGATTCCCTTGTCGCCGATGAGCTTCGGCGCGAGGTACAGCACGAGCTCGTCCACGACGCCCGCCATGATGAGCGAGCCGTTCAACTTGGCGCCCGTCTCGACTGTCACCTCGTTGAACTTGCGCTCTCCGAGGAGTTTCGCCACCGCCGCGAGATCGCTCTTGCCTTCGCCCGGCACGCGCACGACTTCCGCGCCGCGCGCTTCCAGCGCCTGGCGCCGCTTCGCGTCGTCGCTCACGGTGAAGATGAGGGGCGGGTCGCCTTTCAGGATCTTCGCTTCCAGCGGCATGTCGAGGCGATTGTCGATGACGACGCGCTTCGGTTGCCGCGAACAGGGAACGTGGCGGACGGTGAGCTCGGGATCGTCGGCGATGACGGTGCCGATGCCCGTGAGCATCGCGCAGGAACGCGCGCGGATGCGATGCACGTCGTGGCGCGCGGCTTCTCCCGTGATCCAGCGGCTCGCGCCGTTGGCGAGCGCGATGCGCCCGTCGAGCGACGCGGCCGCCTTGATGCGCATCCAGGGGCGCCCCGTGCGGACACGATGCAGGAATTCCCGGTGCGCACGCTCGGCTTCCGCGGCGAGGAGTCCCACGTCCACGCGAATGCCCGCGTCACGCAGGCGCGCGAAGCCCGCGCCGCTCACCTCGGGATTGGGATCTTCGAGGGGCGCGACCACACGGGCCACGCGCGCAGCGATGAGCGCGTCGGCGCATGGAGGCGTGCGTCCGGTGTGGGAGCAGGGCTCGAGCGTCACGTACACCGTGGCGCCTTCCGTCGATTCGGTCGCCGTGGAAAGCGCCCGCGCTTCCGCGTGCGGCTCGCCGGCGCGCTCGTGCCAGCCCTCGGCGATCACGCGCCCGTCCTTCACGATCACGCATCCCACGCTGGGATTGGGTGTCGCCGTCTCGCGCCCCTTCTCCGTGAGGGCGAGGGCGCGGACCATGAAGGCCTGATCTTCGAAGGAGAAATTCATGACTTGGATCCCGGCCCATTGCCGCAGGAGCGGCAGCCGGAATGACTACTTGTCCTTCACTTCGCGGATCGCGTCGCGGAAGTCGTCGACGTCCGAGAAGCTCTTGTAGACCGACGCGAAGCGGATGTAGGCGACCTTGTCGAGCTTGCGGAGCTCTTCCATCACCATCTCGCCCAGGCGCCGCGAATCGATCTCGCGCTCGCCGAGGGCGAGCATCTTCTGCTCGATGCGCTGGATCGCCGCGTCGACGAGCTCGGTGGTCACGGGACGCTTGTGCAGCGCGCGCTGGAATCCCGTTCGCAGCTTCGCCGACGAGAAATCCTCGCGCACGCCGTCGGTCTTCACGATCTGCGGCATGCGAAGCTCGGCGGTCTCGTAGGTCGTGAAGCGCTTGTTGCACACCTGGCAGCGGCGCCGGCGGCGGATGGAATCGCCCTCCTCGCTCACGCGCGAGTCGATGACCTGCGTGTCCTCGGCGCTGCAGAAGGGGCATTTCATGGCGTCAGGCCATTCCGTACGAGGCGCGCATTGCCGGCCCGTACACGGGAAACTTCGCGCAGAGCGCCTTGACCGAATCGCCCACCTTGCCGATCGCGGCCGCGTCGCCGGCCGCCTCGAGGACGTCGGCGATGTAGTTCGCGACCTGCACGCTCTCGGCCTTGCCGAACCCGCGCGTCGTCATGGCGGGAGAGCCGATGCGGATGCCGCTCGTGACCATGGGCTTTTCCGGGTCGTTGGGGATCGCGTTCTTGTTGACCGTGATGTGCGCGGCGCCGAGCGCGGACTCTGCATCCTTGCCCGTGACCTTCTTCGCGCGCAGGTCCACGAGGAACATGTGGCTCTCGGTGCGGCCCGAGACCACGCGGACACCGCGCTGCACGAGCGTCGCCGCGAGCGCCGCGGCGTTCTCGAGCACCTGTTGCTGGTATTGCTTGAATGCGGGCTGCAGTGCCTCCTGGAACGCCATCGCCTTCGCGGCGATCACGTGCATGAGCGGGCCGCCCTGGAGCGATGGGAACACCACGGAGTTCAACGCCTTCTCGTGCTGGGCGCCCGCGAGCACGATCCCGCCGCGCGGGCCACGCAGGGTCTTGTGCGTCGTGCTCGTGACGAAGTCGGCGATCCCGATCGGCGTCGGATAGAGTCCCGCGGCGACGAGTCCCGCGTAGTGCGCCATGTCCACGAAGAAATAGGCGCCCACCTCGTCGCAGATCTCGCGGAATTTCTTCCAGTCGATGCGAAGCGCGTAGGCCGAAGCGCCCGCGACGATCATGCGCGGCCGATGCTCCTTCGCGAGGTCTCGCACCTGGTCGTAATCGATCTCTTCCTTCGCGTTCAATCCGTAGGCCGTGGCCTGGAAGAGCTTGCCCGAAAGGTTCACGGACGCGCCGTGCGTGAGATGGCCGCCGTGGGCGAGCGACATGCCGAGGATCTTGTCGCCGGGCTTGAGCATCGAGAGATACACCGCCTGGTTCGCCTGCGATCCCGAATGCGGCTGGACGTTCGCGTACTCGGCGCCGAAGAGCTTCTTCACGCGATCGCTGGCCAGTTGCTCGGCGATGTCGACGAATTCGCAGCCACCGTAGTAGCGCTTGCCCGGATAGCCCTCGGCATATTTGTTGGTGAGGACGCTTCCCTGCGCGGCGAGCACCGCGGGACTCGCGTAGTTCTCGGAGGCGATGAGCTCGATGCCCTCCTCCTGGCGCCTGAATTCGGACGCGATGGCGCTCCAAAGTTGCGGATCGGCGCGGGCAATGCTGTGCGAATCGTCGAACATTCTCAGGAAGTCCTTGAAGGGCCGAAAATTTTATCACCGAATCGCTCGATCACCTTCCCGGTCTCCGAGATGGCGAGATAAGGAAGGCCCACGGCGTCGAGCCACGCAAGACCTTCGCGCTCGCCTTTCAGCATCGCCACCGTGGTCGCGCTCCCCGCGACGAGGCAGCCCGGCCCGAGCACAGTCACCGACTGGAAGCCGCGCGCGGAGCGTCCCGTGCGCGGATCGAGGATATGGCAATGCCTCACGCCGTCGACTTCGATGAATCGCTCGTAGTCGCCGCTCGTGGCGATCCCGCCCGAAGCGATCTCGAGCGTGGCGATGAGCCCGTCGCGACGCGGATGGCGAATGCCGACACGCCACGGTTCACCGCCCGGCTGCGGGCCCGTGACCGCGAGATCGCCGGCAAGATTCACAATCGCGCTCACGGCGCCGGCGTCCTTCAGCACGAGCGCCGCGCGATCCACCGCGTACTCCTTGCCGAATCCACCGAAGTCGAGCTGCATGCCTTCCTTGGCGAGGCGCACGCCCCGCTCGTCGATCTCCACGTCCTGCCATCCCACGCGAGCGAGCAGCGGCGCAAGCTCCGCATCGGCCGGAACGCGCTTCGCGTCGAAGTTCCATGCGCGGCGGAGGATTCCCGAGGTCGCATCGAAGAGGCCGCCGCTCTGCTTCCAGCACGCATCGGCGTATGCGAGGAGCGAGCGCGTCTCGTCGTCGATCGCGACGGGCTTGCCGCCCGCGGCCGCGTTCACGCGCGACACGACGCTGTCATCCTTGTAGCGGGAGTACTTGGCCTCGATCCGGGCGATCTCGGCGATGGCGCGCTTCGCGGCGATCTCGGCCACGCCGCGCTCGCCGCAAACCTGGATCTCGTTCTCCGCCGCCATGGCGCGGAACGCGAACCGGTGCGGCGTCATGCGGGAACGGACCTAGAAGAAGCGGCTGGCTCCGAGGATTCCGTAGACGGCACGCAGCGTCGAGAACGCCTCGCTGCCGGATCCGCCCCAATGGAAGCTCGCCGAGTTCTGCACATATCCCAGCGTACCCTCGATTCGCCAATTGGAGTCGAAGCGCGCCGATACGCGCAGCGTGGGCGAGAGGCCGCCCCACGATCCCAGGCGCTGGTCGCTCGAGAGGATCGCGGGCGCAGGCTGCGGAATGACGGGCGAATAGAAATCGGCGGCGTTCTGCGTGTAGTAGCGAAGACCGGGCCGGATGGACCAGCGATCGCCCAGCGCCTGCTCCCAGCCGACCTCGATCGTATGCGCCGTGATGCCCCAATCGTCGTGGTAGTAACGGTAGTCGGCCTGCAGCGAAGCGTTCGCGTCGGAAAAGAAGCGCCGGTAGCGCGTGAGCCACGCGACCGTGTTGCGATGGTCCGGGCGCGTATCGGGCGCCGCGAGGGCGCTGCCGTCGGGATAGAAGGTCACCGTGAACTTGTACGGATCGTCGTAGAAACCCTGCCCTCGCGCCCAGCTCACGGTGCTCTGGATGAGGTCGACCGGCGACAGGATCTGCGTGACGCCGACGAGATACTCCTTCGTGTAGCGCGGCTCGTGGAGGTCCGGGTTGTCCGTGGATCCCACGCGGTCGTTCGACTTGCCGTATCCTGCGACGAGCGTCGTGTTCTTCTGGTTCAGGTCGAGCTTCGCCTCGATGCCGTAGGCCTTCGAGTTGTAGTCCTCTTCATCCGAGACCGTGCGCGAGGCTCCGATCGAAAAGTCGCCGATGTGGCGAGTGACCTTGATGTCCTGCGTGTTGCGCCGGTCGTTGATCGATGCGCCCGAGATCGTCTGCACGGGTTTCCCGCTCTCGTTGCTCACGAATCGCGGCGACGCTCCCGTCACGATGTCCACCGCCGCGCTCGCCTCGACGTCCCACACCTCGGCGATCGTGCCGCGTCCCCAGAGGACGGGCTCGGTCACCTTCATGAGCCCGCGTTCCTTGTAGCCCAGCAGGTTGAAGCCGATCTCGTTGCCTTCGGCCGCGGCGCGCGTGGGTGCGACGAGGATCGGCAGCGCGAGCGCCGCCTTCATCAATGCGTGTAGGGGCGACTCAGTTGCAGCCACAGCCGCCTCCGCCGACGGATGCGCCGCCGCTCGCGGCTTCCTTTGCCGAATACGTCTTCTCGAGCGCCTTGGCCATTCCCGGGTTCGGGTCGAGAGCCATGGACTCGCGCGCGAGGTAGCCGCGTTGATAGGGCGCCACGTTCGCGCAACCGGCGGCCAGCAGCGCCGCGAGCGCGAGGATGCGCGACATTTTCATGAAGGCTCCTTCAGCAGCGCATCGACCTCTTCGCGGATCGCCGCCCCGGTTTCCGCGGTGAAGCCGCGATGCACCTTGCGCACGACACCCTTGCGGTCGACGAGGTATCCGCTGGGCATGGTCTTCACGTCGAAGGCCTTCGCCGCGGCATCCTTCGCGTCGCCCACCAGCGGAAAGGTCACGGGAACCTTCTTCAGGAATTTCTGCGCGTCTTCGAGGGACATGTCCTTGTTCACGCCGACCACCACGAAGCCGCGCGAGCCGTTCTCGCGATAGAGCGCGTCGAGCAAGGGGAACGAGACACGGCAGGGCGCGCACCACGAGGCCCAGAAGTCCACGTACACGACCTGGCCACGCAGGCTCGAGAGCGCCAGTGATTGGGACGGCGCGTCGATGCGAGGCCCCGAGACATCGGGAACGGGCCCCCCTGCCTCCACGGCCAGCACCGACTGCGACAGGGTGAGGGCGAGCGCCGCGGCGAGGCGGCGCATCAGAACGCCTGCCTCTGGATCTGCTTGACGACCTGCGTGCCGTTCACCGTCATCGTCAAAGTCGCATCGTTCTGGTCGGTGAATTGGAGCGTCGCGGTTCCCACGGCCGTTGCGGCACTGCCGACGAAGGGCTGGTTCACCGCGGTGCCGCTCACCTGGTAGATGGCGCCCGTGAAATTGGTCGCAGTATTCCACGTTCCGCCCGGGACCACGTACCACATCGGCACGTCGCCGCCCGCGTAGGTGAACATCACGCAGAAGAGCACGCCGGTGCCGTGCTGGATGATGTTGAAGCCCCATCCGGATTCGTTGGGATTCCACCACAGGTCCGAGTAGTTGGACAGCGGCACCGGCGGCGTGGTCGGCGGGGGCGGAGGCGGAGGAGTCGACGGCGCCTGCAGCGAGGCGATGTAGGCCGCGATGTCGGTGAGGTCCGACGTCGAATACACGCCCCTCAGGAAGCCCATCTGCGGCACGAGCCCGTTGATGGCCTGCGCGATGAGTCCCGGGTTGTTGGGGGCGAGTTCCGGGCCTCCCGACGGCGGCAACCCGTGGCAGGTGATGCAGGTCTGGTGATAGAGCGTGCTGCCGTGGGTCACGTTCTGGGCCAGGGCAGGAGCGGCGACGAACACGAGCAGGGCAAGGGC
Organism: Usitatibacter sp.; assembly: GCA_035308545.1. Classification (GTDB taxonomy): domain Bacteria; phylum Pseudomonadota; class Gammaproteobacteria; order Burkholderiales; family Usitatibacteraceae; genus Usitatibacter. The sequence continues at coordinate 1,434 of DATGGI010000153.1, read as the reverse complement.
GGTCGAGCGAACGATCACAGTCGGATCCCATTTCTTTCGGCCCGCTGACGGGCCACGCATCGTCAACAGCCTCGTCTTCCGGGCTATTCCCATACAATCAGTCACGTCGCCTTCCGGAGACGCAAATGGCCTTGGCGCTCGAGCGCTGCGTTGCATGGATCGTGCGGGCCGCTTCATGGCTGGTGCTGCCGGTCTCATTCCTTCTCTTTCTCCAGTGGCCGCTCCGCGACCTCGTGCATGCGGGATCGCGCGAGGCCAACGACCTGGCGCAGATCCTCTTCGCGCTCTACGTGGGCGTCGCCCTCACCGCGGCGACGCGCGAGCATTCGCACCTCGCCGCCGATGTCCTCGCGAAAAGGTATACGGGCAAGGCCCGCGAATGGATGTGGCGGATCGCATGCGTCGTGATAGCGATCCCGTCGTCGATCTACGTGATGGCTTCGGCGGCCGGCGCGACGTGGCTTTCGATCGCGCAGCTCGAGCATTTCCCCGAGACGATGAACCCCGGTTACTTCGTCGTGAGGATCGCGGCGTTCCTGCTCGCGGCGCTCGTCCTCGCGCAGGCGCTGCTGGATCTCTTCGGGCGTCGCGAGCGCCGCTAGTGGAGACCTGCGGCCTCTGGATGCTCGCCGCCGTCGCCGTCGCGATGGTGGCGACGGGCCTTCCCGCGTGGCTGCTGCTCGTCGGCGTGTCGTTCGCGTTCGCCGTTGGAGGAATCGTGGCCGGCGCCTTCGACGCCACGCTCTTCGCGGCGATCCCCTCGCGCCTCGTGGGACTGCTGGAGAACGATCTCCTGCAGGCGTTGCCGCTCTACGTGTTCATGGGCGTGCTGATCAATCGAACCGCGCTCGCCGATACGTTGTTTCGCGCCGCGCGAGCCGCGCTCGCGCGCACGGGCCGCGCGGAGACGCTCGCGGGCCTCTTCCTCGGCGTGTTGCTCGCGCCCATGAGCGGCTCGGTGGGCGCGAGCGTCGCCATGCTCTCGCGCACGTTGTATCCGCGACTCGGGGCGGCGGGCGTTCGCGAGGAGCGAAGCCTCGCCCTCGTGTGCGTGTCGAGCACGCTTGGCGTTGTGGTGCCGCCCTCGCTGGTGCTGATCCTGCTGGGCGACGCGATGATGCGCGCCCACACCGAGGCCTCGCACCTCGCCGCGACAAACGCGCGCATCGTGAATACGCAGGACGTGTTCCATGCCGCGCTCGTTCCCGCGGCGCTCTTCCTCCTGCTGTGCATCGGCATCGCCCTATGGGAGGGGCGCGGCACGGCGAGCGCGAAGGCGGAACCCTACTCGCGCGCCGACGCGATCACGGCGACGCTCGCGGCGATGTTCATCGTCACGCTGCTCGCGGGCGTGGCGCTCGGATATCTCTACGCCGTCGAGGCCGCCGCGACCGGAGGCATGGCACTCATGGCCCATGCGGTCGCGACGCGCGC
>DATGGI010000152.1:0-10594 GCA_035308545.1 Usitatibacter sp. | reverse complement strand
GGTTGGCAGGCCGAGGGGCAGCCCGAAGCGCTTTCCAATGTGCGCAAGCTCGAGCGCGTGAAGGTCTATTCGCGCACGTCTGAAAAAGTGGCGAAGTTCTGCGACAGGATGTCGAAGAAGCTCTCGCTCGACGTGGTTGCGGCGAAATCGGCCGAGGACGCGGTGAAGGGCAGCGACATCGTGGTCACGATCACGACCTCGGCGACTCCCGTGTTCGACGGCGAGTGGCTCGCCGACGGTGCGCACGTGAACGCGGCAGGTTCCAATTCGCTGTTGCGCCGCGAGATCGACGAGACGACGGTTCGACGCAGCGATCCCGTGGTCGTCGACTCGCGCCCGAGCGCGCTCAAGGAAGCGGGCGACTTGCTGCCCGCGTTCGAGAAGGGGCGGCTGCATCCTGGCGCCCTGGTCGAGCTCGGGGAAGTCATCGCCGGAACGCGCCCCGGACGCACGAGTGCCGCGCAGGTCACGCTCTTCGAATCCCAGGGAATGGCGATGCAGGATCTCATCATCGCGAACGACCTGGCGAAGCTGGCGCGCGCCCAGGGCGTGGGGCAGGAGCTGGACCTGGCCAGCTAGCGCTCGCTCGCAAACGTGTGGGGTGGGGGAACCCTAGGTATCATAGGGAAATAAGACTCAGGGAGAGTCCATGAAGACCGCTTTCTGGAAGGCCGACTGGTTCCTCGGCGTCATAATCGCCGTCGCCCTGCTCGGCTTCAAGAGCATGTCCGGAGTGATTCCGGGGCTCGAGCGCTGGGCGTACGACCTCGGCGTGAAAATGACTTCGAAGCAGCCCAGCGACAAGGTCGCGGTGATCGCCATCGACGAGACCTCGATCGCGAACATCGGACGCTGGCCGTGGCCTCGCGAAGTGCAGGCGAAGCTCGTCGACCAGCTCGTGGCGTCGAAGGCGAAGGTGATCACGAGCACGATCATCCTCTCGGAGGCGCAGAAGGATCCGGGACTCGCATACGTCGAGAAGATGCTCGACATCTACAAGAAGGCGTATCCCGAGCCCGCGCAGGAAGTGCCGGGCGTGTCGCCCATCGGCGGGCACACCCCCGCGGCACAGGCCGCCACCCCTCCCGCCGACATGGCGGAGATCGGCAAGATCCTGGGCGAGGCTTCGATCACGCTGAACAGCGACGTGCGTTACGCCGACAGCATCAAGAAGGCCGGCAACGTGCTTCTGCCGCTCACCTTCGGCGAGATCACCGGCGCGCCGCCGCAGGGCCGTCCCGACAAGCCGCTTCCCGAGTACGTGACGAAGAACACGATCGGCAGCACGACGGACGCGGGCGGGCAGTTCATCTTCGCGAACGCGCCCCTCATTCCGATCGAGCAATACGGCACGGCCGCCGCGGGCATCGGGTTCCTCAACTCGCTGCCCGATGAAGATGGCGCCGTGCGCTTCGAGCCGCTCGTGATGGACTACTACGGCGAGAAGTACCCGTCGCTCGCGCTCCTCACCGCGGCCAGGGCGCTCAACCTCACGTCGAAGGACATCAAGGCGGCGATGGGCGAGAGCGTGTCGGTCGGCGGCAAGAACATCCGCACCGACGGACTGGGCGAGATGTACACGTATTTCTACAAGGATCGCAACGGCCAGTCCGCGTTCCCGATCGATTCGTTCTTCGACGTGTACTCGGGCAAGATCCCCGCGTCGAAGTACGCGGACAAGATCGTGCTCATCGGCGCCACGGCCGCGGGCGTCGGCGCGAACATGGTGACGCCGATCTCCGCGCAGATGAACCCGGTCACGACGCTCGCGCACTCGGTGTCGTCGATCCTGCAGGAGCACTTCTTCGTCGTGCCGACGTGGGCCGGGCTTGCCACGCTCGCCGCGTACATCCTGGTCGCGCTCTACCTCACGCTCCTGTTGCCGAAGCTCACCGCGGGCAAGGGCGCCATGATCACCGGGGTCCTTTTCATCGTGATCTTCGCCGTGCACCTGGGCCTCATGACCGGCGCCGGGCTCTGGGTCCAGCTCATGCTGCCGCTCACGCTGCTGCTGGTCGGCCACGCGCTGCTCACGACGAAGCGCTACCTCGTCACCGAGCGCGGCAAGGAGCGGGCCGACACCGAGAGCGCGGAATCCAACCGCATGCTGGGCCTCGCGTTCCAGCAGCAGGGCCAGCTCGACATGGCCTTCGACAAGTTCCGCAAGGCGCCGCTGAACGAAGAGGTGATGGAGAACATGTACAGCCTCGCGCTCGATTTCGAGCGCCGCCGGCAATTCAACAAGGCGGAGAGCGTCTTCCGGTACATGTCGACATTCAATCCGAAGTTCCGCGACATCGAGGAGCGGCTCGGGCGCAACAAGGCGCTCTCGGAGACAATCATCCTCGGCGGCTCGGCGGGTGCGCGCACCAACGCCGGCACGATGATCCTGCAGGGCGGCACGCAGGAAAAGCCCATGCTCGGGCGCTACCAGGTGGAAAAGGAGCTGGGCAAGGGCGCGATGGGCGTCGTCTACGGCGGCAAGGACCCGAAGATCGGCCGCGTCGTGGCGATCAAGACGATGGCGCTGTCGGCGGAATTCGAGGCCGACGAGTTGGCCGATGCGAAGGAGCGCTTCTTCCGCGAAGCTGAAACCGCGGGCCGCCTCACGCACCCGAACATCGTCACGATCTACGATGCGGGCGAGGAGCACGACCTGTGCTACATCGCCATGGAGTTCCTGAAGGGCAAGGACCTCGCCCCTTACACCAAGCAGCCGAACCTGCTGCCGCCGGACCGGGTGCTCTCGATCGTCGAGCGCGTGTCGGACGCACTGGGCTACGCGCATGGCATGGGCATCGTCCACCGCGACATCAAGCCCGCGAACATCATGTACGAGCCGGAAAGCGACACCGCGAAGGTGACCGACTTCGGCATCGCGCGCATCACCGACTCGTCGAAGACCAAGACCGGCATGGTGCTCGGGACGCCGTCGTACATGTCGCCCGAGCAGCTCGCGGGCAAGAAGATCGACGGGCGGAGCGACCTCTTCTCGCTGGGCGTCACGCTCTACCAGATGCTCTCGGGAAGGTTGCCGTTCGAAGGCGAGTCGATGACGCAGCTCATGTTCGCGATCGCCAACAATCCCCATCCGCCGATCCGCGAAATGAACCCGGCGCTCCCGGAGTGGATCGATGCGATCATCGACAAGGCGCTCGCGAAGGACTACGAGAAGCGCTACCAGAACGGCGCGGAATTCGCGGAAGCCATCCGCCAGGCGCGAAAGGCCGCATAGCGAGATGCCGGGGCTCGAGCCAACCGTCGCGCGCGAGCCCCTGCATCGGCGCACCATCGAGATCAACGGCTACAAGCGCGCCGACGGTCTCTACGACATCGAGGGACACCTCGTCGATACGAAGCCCGCCGATTTCCGCCTCGCCGCGGGAATCCGCAAGGCCAACGAGCCCGTCCATTCGATGTGGCTTCGCATCACGGTCGACCGCAAGCTCACGATCGTCGATGCCGCCGCTTCGATGGATGCGATGCCGTACACGGGCGACTGCAACCGGATCGAGCCCGCGTATCGAAAGCTCGTCGGCCTTGCGATCGGGCCGGGCTACCACCGCAGCGTGAAGGAGTTGCTCGGTGGGGTTCGTGGTTGCACGCACATCACCGAGCTCGCGGGCATGCTCGCCACCGCCGCGTTCCAGACGCTCGCGGGGCAGGGCATCGCCGATCCTTCGAAGAAGCCGTTCCAGCTCGATCGCTGCCACGCGCTCGATTCCTCCGCGCGCGCGGTCGGGCGCTACTACCCCAAGTGGTACACCGGCACCGAGAAGATCGAGCCCGCGGGCGAGGATCATCACTAAGGGGTCAGGCCCCGAGGGCACGCCCGGGGTCTGACCCCGAAGTAGTTTAGAATCGCCTCCGAAAATCCTTCCTCGCTTCATCTCCCGGCGCCCCTCATGAACATCCACGAATACCAAGGCAAGGAACTGTTCCGCAAGTACGGCGTGACGACGCCCCGCGGATCGCCCGCGTTCAATGTCGACGAGGCTGTCGGCGCGGCGAAATCGCTCGGCGGCCCGGTGTGGGTCGTGAAAGCCCAGATCCACGCGGGCGGGCGCGGCAAGGGTGGCGGCGTGAAGGTCGTGAAGTCGATCGACGACGTGCGCGCAACCGCGCAGAAGATGCTCGGCATGACGCTGGTCACGCACCAGACCGGCCCCGCGGGGCGCGTCGTGCGCCGGCTCCTCGTCGAAGAGGGCGCCGACATCAGGAAGGAGCTCTATGTCGCGATGGTCGTGGATCGCGCGCAGCAGAAGGTCGTGATGATGGCCTCCAGCGAAGGCGGCATGGACATCGAGGAAGTCGCCGCGCATACGCCGGAGAAGATCCATCGCGTGGCGTGCGATCCCTTCACGGGGCTTTCCGATGCGGATGCGGAAGCAGCCGCGCGCAAGATCGGCATACCCGACAACCTCGTGGGCCAGGCGCGCGACCTTTTCAAATCGCTCTACAAGTGCTTCGTCGAATGCGATTGCTCGCTGGTCGAGGTGAACCCGCTCATCATCACGGGCGACGGCCGCGTGGTCGCGCTCGATGCGAAGCTGAACTTCGACGACAACGCGCTCTTCCGCCATCCCGACATCGTGGCGCTTCGCGATCTCGATGAGGAAGATCCCGCGGAAGTGCAGGCTTCGAAGTTCGACCTCAACTACATCCAGCTCGACGGCGACATCGGCTGCCTCGTGAACGGCGCCGGGCTCGCGATGGCGACGATGGACACGATCAAGCTCTATGGCGGATCGCCCGCGAACTTCCTCGACGTGGGCGGCGGCGCCACGAAGGAGAAGGTGACCGAGGCCTTCAAGATCATGCTGCACAACCCGAAGCTGAGGGCGATCCTCGTGAACATCTTCGGCGGCATCATGCGCTGCGACGTGATCGCGGAAGGTGTCGTCGCCGCGGCGAAGGAAGTGGGCCTCAAGGTCCCGCTCGTCGTGCGCCTCGAAGGCACCAACGTCGATCTCGGCAAGAAGATCCTCGCCGACTCGGGCCTGCCCATCATCTCGGGCAACGACATGGGCGATGCGGCACAGAAGGTCGTCGCGGCCGCGAAGAAGGGGAGCTAGCCATGTCCATCCTCATCAACGCGAATACGAAAGTCCTCACCCAGGGCATCACCGGCAAGACCGGCCAGTTCCACACGAAGATGGGACAGGAGTACGCCAACGGGAAGAACTGCTACGTGGCGGGCGTGAACCCGAAGAAGCCCGGCGAGAAATTCGAAGGCATTCCGATCTTCGCGACGGTGAAGGAAGCCAGGGCCGAGACCGGCGCGACAGTCTCGGTGATCTACGTGCCGCCGCCTTTCGCGGCCGCCGCCATCGATGAAGCCGTCGAAGCGGAGCTCGATCTCGTGATCTGCATCACCGAGGGCATCCCGGTGCTCGACATGGTGCGCACCAAGGCGAAGATGAAGGGGAAGAGGACGCTCCTGCTCGGGCCCAATTGTCCCGGCACCATCACGCCCGGCGAGCTCAAGATCGGCATCATGCCGGGCCACATCCATCGCAAGGGAAGGATCGGCATCGTGTCGCGCTCGGGCACGCTCACCTACGAAGCCGTGGGACAGGTGACAGCGCTGGGCCTGGGGCAATCCTCGGCCGTGGGAATCGGCGGCGACCCGGTGAACGGGTTGAAGCACGTCGACGTGCTGAAGATGTTCAACGACGATCCCGAGACCGAGGCCGTGATCATGATCGGCGAGATCGGCGGCGGCGACGAGGAGAATGCCGCGCACTGGGTGAAGGAGAACATGAAGAAGCCCGTGGTGGGATTCATCGCCGGCCTCACGGCGCCGCCCGGCAAGCGCATGGGACACGCGGGCGCGATCATCTCGGGCGGCAAGGGCACGGCCCAGGAAAAGCTCGCGGTGATGGAAGCGTGCGGCATCAAGGTCACGCGCAATCCCGCGGAGATGGGCAAGCTGTTGAAATCCGTATTGTGACGCGGGGCTAGGCGAGGACGCCGCGCAACTCGTCCTCGTCGATGGGTTTCACCACGTGCCGGTCGAAGCCCGCCTCCTGGGCGCGCCGCCGATCCTGGTCCTGGCCCCAACCCGTGAGCGCCACGATGAGCGCATGCCGTCCCCACGGCGTGGTTCGCATCTCGCGGCAGATCTCGTAGCCGTTCACTCCCGGAAGGCCGATGTCGAGCAGGACGACCTCGGGAGCCCACTCGGCCCCGATGGCGAGGGCCGCGCGGCCGTCGAAGGCGACTCGCGCGTCGTGGCCCATCAGCTCGACCAGGGCACGCAAGCTCTCGGCCCCGTCCTTGTTGTCGTCCACCACGAGAACCTTGCGGCGCCGGGCCGCGGCGTAGTTCGCGGCACCCGTCGGCGTGGACGGCTTCACGTCGCCCCTCGCGAGCGGCAGGCGAACGATGAACTCGCTTCCCCTTCCGCGGCCCTCGCTGCGAGCCACCACGGTGCCGCCGTGCTGCTCGACCAGGTTTCGCACGAGCGACAAGCCGATGCCCAGGCCGCCGTGGGAGCGCTCGAGGGAGAAATCCTCCTGCGCGAAGAGCTCGAAGACCTTGTCCAGGTGGTCCGGATCGATTCCCTCGCCGTTGTCGGCCACGCGCACGACCGCGTCCGCGCCGTCGGTCTCGGCGGTGAGGCGGATCACGCCGCCTTTCGGCGTGAACTTCGCGCTGTTGTTGAGCAGGTTGGAGAACACCTGGGCGAGGCGAATCGGATCGGCGTCGACGAGGATCGGCTCGGCGGGCAGCGAAACGTCGAGGCGGTGGTTCGAAGCCTCGATCATCGAGGAGACCGACTCGACCGCCTGCTCGATCACGCCACCGAGCGCGATCGGGCGTCGCGAGAGCACGATCTTTCCCAGCCGGATGCGGCTCACGTCCAGCAGGTCGTCGATGAGCCGGACCATGTGCTTCACCTGGCGCTGCATCATGGCCAGCGCTCGCTCGCCCGTCGCCGCCGTCGCATCCTCGCGCCCGAGGACGAAGAGCGCGTTCGAGATGGGCGCCATGGGATTGCGCAGCTCGTGGGCGAGAGTCGCGAGGAACTCGTCCTTGCGCCGGTCCGCGGCTTTCATCTCGGCATCCATGCGCGCGCGATCCGTCACGTCGCGGAACACGAGCACGCACCCGAACAGGTCGTCCCCGAGCCGGATTGGAGCGGCGCTGTCATCGATCGGCCGCTCGGTGCCGTCGCGGGCGACCAGGATCGTGTGGTTCGCGAGCCCGACGATCAAGCCTTCGCGCAGCGCGCGCACCGCGGGGTTCTCCACGGTCTCGCGCGTATGCTCGTTCACGATGTGGAAGACGCGTGTGAGGTCCAGGCCCCGGGCGTCGGCTGTCTTCCAGCCCGTGAGCGATTCCGCGAGCGCGTTGAGGAATGTCACCTTGCCCTCGCGATCGGTTGTGATGACCGCGTCGCCGATGCTCGCAAGCGTGGTCTGCAGGAGCTCCCGTTGCTGCGCGATCTCGAGCGTCGCGCGCTCGCGTGCGGCGAGGAAGCGCCGCAACAGGAGGAGGTACGCGACGATGAGGATCGAAGCGAGCATGCCTCCCAGGATCGTGGAGGCGATCGCGCGAATGTAGGCCGTCGACGCTTCGGCCTGGCGCTCATCGAGGAGAGTGTCTTCGCGCGCCCTCATCTTCGTGACGATCGCGCGGATGCGGGCCATCTCGACCATTCCCACGTCGGACATCACCACTTCACGCGCGGGATCGAAGCCGCGCTCGCGGCGCAGAGCGATGGTGTGCTCGAGCTCGTCGAGCTTGGCTTTCACGTGGGCGCGAAGCTCGGCGAGCGTGGCTTGTTGCTCCGGATTGTCCGCGATGAGATCCGATAGCGTCGAGAATGCGGGCTCGATCGCATCGAGCGCGCCCCTGTAGGGCCCGAGGTAGGAGTCGTTGCCGGTGATGAGATATCCGCGCTGGCTGGTCTCCGCGTCCTTCACGAGCGAGATCACGGCCTCGAGGGCGCCGCGAACCGCCCGCGTGTGCACCACCCACTCGGATTGCACCCGCAGCCGCTCGACGTTGGAGGCATCCAGCGCGATGTTCGCGGCAAAGAAGACGAGGAGCATCGCGCCCCCCAGGTAGATCCATCGCTGCGCGGATTTGCTCACGAGGAAATCTTAGCATCCGTTATCGCATCGCCACCGGTTATCCTATTGCATGGATCCGGTCATGAACCAGCTCGCACCGACCTCCTTCCTCGACAGCCTGGACGGCGGCGCACGCGAACTCCTGCTCGCAGTCGCCCGCCCGATGTCCTACGCACGGGGAGCCACGATCGTCCATCACGGCGATCCCGCGCGCGGCGCCTACGTCCTTGGCGAGGGTGAAGCGGAGGCGATCGTGACGCGACCCGGCGGAGAAGAGCTCGTCGTCGCGAAATTCACCGCGGGCGGTGTATTCGGCGAGATGGCGCTGGTCGAATCGGGCGTGGTCACGGCAACCGTCCGTGTGACCGCGGCCGCCACCGGCTGGTTCATCGCCACCGAGGATTTCCGCGCGCTCGTGGCGCGCAGCGATCCGGCGGCGCTGCAGCTCCAGCATGCGGTCACGATGATCCTCGCCGACAAGCTCGCGGCGCTCAACGTGCAGCTTCTCGCCTGCGCCGCGCCGGAGGACTTGCCCGCGCGGCGCGCCCCGCGAGGTGTCGATCCGCTCGCCGGCGTCGAGCGCAAGCGCATCGCACCGTTCGACGTGGCGCCATTCCATCCGAAGCTCGCATTCTTCGAGCATTTCGCTCCCGACGAGGCCGACGTGGTCACCGGTCGCTCGGGATACGTGGAGATCGCGCGTGGCGGCGGCATCTTCGCCGCCGATACGCCTTCGTCCTCCGTCTTCGTGGTGCTTCGCGGCGCGGCCGAAGTGATCATGGTGCTGGGCGAATGCGAGCGGCGGATCGCGGTGATCGGCCCGGGGCAGATGGTCGGCTTCCTCGGCGTGCTCCGTGGGAACAAGCACGCGAACTACGCCTTCGCGCGCGAGTCGTCGCTCTTCCTGGACATCCCCGCCGGCGCGTTCCGCGAGATCTACTTCGGGAATGGGCGTGCCTCGATCCGCCTGCGCGCCGCCGTGCAGCGCAACCTTCTCGCCTCGATGGCGCACACCAACCGGTCGCTCACGCGCCTGCTCGCGCAGGCGGAGCTCGCCGCGGGCTAGTCGAGCAGTCGCACGCTCACCACGGGCTTGCCCTCGCGGATCTCGGCGTGCAGCAAGCCGTACTCGGGCACCTCGACCCACGAGGCGACGTCGCGCGTGAGCGGCTCCGAGGCGATGAGGATCGAGTCGGCGTGGGCCGCGCCCCCGGTCATCTTCCACTCGCCCTCGTGCAGGCCGTAGTTGCGGCCCGCCGTGTACCAGAGGGAGAGATAGCTCAGGTTCGCTTCGTGGACGCGTGATGCGTCGGCCGTCGCGTAACGCCCGAAGTCGAAGCAGTAGCGCACCGCGGCGACCTGGCGCCCATCGGTCACGAAGAGGTTCACCGACGACGACGTGTCGATGCCGAGCCGCCCACGCTCCTCGCGGATGATCGCGAGCGACTTGCGGATGGCCGCGACGAGCTCCTCGCCGGAAGGCGAAGCGAACGGATCGGCGAGCTGCGAGACGACGAGCGCATAGATCCACTCGCTGTCGGTGGTCCCACGGACATGCCGCGCGATCTCCGGGCGCACGTGGGCCGCGAGGCGCGGCCTCAGCTCCGCGAAACGAGCGAGGTCGCCGTTGTGCGCAAGGGCGAGCGCCGTCCCGGGAAACTGGAACGGATGCACGTTCTGGAGCGAAATCTCCACCTGCGTGCTGTAGGCAACGCCGCGCACGTGCGCGAGGACGCAGCTCGCCGCCACCTTTCCCGCGAGGTTCTTCAGGTTGCGGTCGAACACGGGCAGCGAATCGGAAGCGTACGAGTGCGGCGTCACCGGATCGTGGGAATCCGGATCCCACGCGCGCATGCCGAAGCCCGCGAGGTTCAGCATGTGCAGCATCTTCGGCATGTAGCTCTGGCGCACCAGCGCGGAATCGGGCTGGAAGAGCAGGTTGTCCAGGAGGACGGGTTCGCCGAGGTAGAGCAGGGCGCGGCACATCGCGCCATTATGGCTTGCGTCGCGCCCTCCGGGGCGCCGCTTCGAGCGCCGGGAACGCTTCCCCGATCTCCTCGACGGATCCGCAGCGCGCGCAATCGAGCCCCTGGAGGCGGACCAGCTGCATCCTGAAGTCCTTGCTGCGCATCACCGCGAGGAGCTTCGCCAGGAGCGGCGAGTCGAGTGCCTCCCGCCGCACGACCAGGAAGTAGCGCTCGTTCATGAGCGGCACGAAGCCGAGGCGGAATTGGCGCGCGGCGGTCTCCACTCCCATTCCCGCATCGGCCATGCCGCTCGCGATGAACGCCGCGACCGCCGCATGCGTGTATTCGACCTGGTCGAAGCCGCGGATGCGTTTCGCGTCGATGCCGCCGCGCTCCAGGAGGTGGTCGAGGATGAGCCGCGTTCCCGAGCCGGGCTGGCGGTTCACGAAGCGCACGCCGGGGCGCGCGAGGTCGGCGACCGAGATCACGTGGCGCGGATTCTCGGGCGCCACGATGATGCCCTGGCGCCGCTCGACGAGATTCACG
>DATGGI010000151.1:0-40817 GCA_035308545.1 Usitatibacter sp. | reverse complement strand
ATCTCGCGCATGAACTCGTGGAAGTGGACGCGGCGCTTCCTCTTGTGGGGCAGCACCTTGAAGAACGCGTCCATCATGAGCGACTTGCCGCGCCCCACGCCGCCCCAGATGTACATCCCGCGCGGAGGCTTGCGGCCCGCGCCGAGATGGGTGACGAGGCGGTTGATCTTCCCCGCGCGGTAGTGGCGGTAGTCCTCGAGCTCCTCGAAGAGGTGCTGGAGCTTCTCGAGGACCTTCAGCTGCTCCGCATCGGCCTGGAAGTCGTGCCTCTGGCTGAAATGCCAGTACCACTCGAGCGGCCCGGAGAATTCGCCCGCCTCGACCTCGTCGACGCTTTCCTCGAACTCGGGGATCTCGACGGGCTGCATCTACATATTGAGCGACCGCTTGTCGACGTTGAGCGCCGCCTCGCGCACGACTTCGGAAAGCGTCGGGTGCCCGTGCGTGATGCGCGCGATGTCTTCCGCCGCGCCCGCGAACTCCATCGTCGTCACGCCCTCCTGGATGATGTCGGAAGCGTGCGCGTGGATGATGTGCATGCCGAGCACGCGGTCGGTCTTCGCGTCGGCCACGACCTTCACGAATCCGACCGGCTCATTGATGCCGAGCGCGCGTCCGTTGATCGAGAACGGGAACTGGCCGGTCTTCACCTCGATTCCTTCGGCCTTGCACTGCTGCTCGGTCTTGCCCACCCACGCGATCTCCGGCGAGGTGTAGATGATCGAGGGGATGCAGTTGTAGTCGATGTGCGGCTTCTGGCCGGCGATGAGCTCGGCGGCCATGACGCCCTCGTCCTCGGCCTTGTGGGCGAGCATCGGCCCGCGCACGACGTCGCCGATGGCGTACACGCCGGGAAGATTGGTCCGGCAGTGGTCGTCCACCTCGATGAACCCGCGCGCATCCACCTTGAGCCCCACGGCGTCCACGCCCAGGCCATCGGTGTTGGGCACGCGGCCGATGGAAACGATGAGCTTGTCGCATTCGAGCTTCTGCGCCGCGCCCTCGCTGTCCTTGTACTCGACCACGACGCCCTTCTTCGCCGTGACCTTCTCGATCTTCACGCCCATGGAGATCGCGAGGCCCTGGACCTTGGTGAACTGCTTCCACGCTTCCTTCGAGATCGCGTCGTCGCACGTCCCGAGGAAGTTCGGCAGCGCCTCGAGGATCGTCACCTCGGACCCCAGGCGGCGCCAGACGCTGCCCAGCTCCAGCCCGATGATGCCCGCGCCGATCACGCCGAGGCGCTTGGGGACGGCGCCGAAGGCGAGCGCGCCCTCGTTGTCGCAGATGGTCTCGTTGTCCACCGGCACGTTGGGAAGGTGCCGCGCCTTGGAGCCCGTCGCGACGATCACGTATTTCGCGGTGACCTGCTCGGAGCCCGCCGCGATCGTGTAGGTGTCGCCGCCGCTCACGAACTTTCCGAACCCCTGGATCCACGTGATCTTGTTCTTCTTGAAGAGGAACTCCACGCCCTTGGTCATCTTGGTGACGATCGAGTCCTTGCGCGCCTGCATCTTCGCCACGTCGATCTTCGCGCCCGCCACGCTGATTCCATGGGCATCGAGGTGCCTGCCGACCTTCTCGAATTCCTCGGAAGTCGCGAGGAGCGCCTTCGAGGGGATGCAGCCCACGTTGAGGCAGGTGCCGCCGAGGGCGAGCTCGCCCTTCGCGTTCTTCCATCCCTCGATGCACGCGGTCTTGAATCCGAGCTGCGCCGCGCGCACGGCGGCGATGTAGCCCCCGGGGCCCGCGCCGATCACAACGACGTCGAATGCCTGTGCCATATGCCTTTCCTAACCTGGGGAATGCGTACCTATCTGAGCCAGAGCCTGGCGATGTGCACGCCCATTCCCGCGCAGAGTCCCGCGGCGAGCGGATGGACGTCCTTCAGGAACATGGGTGGGTGCTTGAGCAGCCGCAGGAGCCAGAACGTGATCGCGACGGCCGCGCCCACCGCGATGGACACCGAGAAATGCCGCGGCATGTACAGGCCGAGCTCCGCGTCCAGGAACACCGTGAGCCAGCCCACCATGAGCGAGCCCGCCACGAAGAAGAAGATGCGCAGCGCGATGCCGCCGGGCGTAAGCCTCTTCTTTCGTGGCACGCGATCTCCTAGATGTCCAGGAGGAGCCGCGCCGGATCCTCGAGCGCTTCCTTCATCGCGACGAGCGCCAGGACCGCCTCGCGCCCGTCGATGATGCGATGGTCGTACGAGAGCGCGAGGTAGTTCATCGGGCGCACCACGACCTGCCCGTTCTCCACGACCGCGCGTTCCTTCGTCGCGTGCACGCCCAGGATCGCGCTTTGCGGCGGGTTGATGATCGGCGTCGAGAGCATCGAGCCGAAGACCCCGCCGTTCGAGATCGAGAACGTTCCGCCGGTCAGCTCCTCCAGCGTGATCTTGCCGTCCTTGGCGCGCTTGCCGAAATCCGCGATCTGCTTCTCGATGTCGGCGATCGACAGGAGGTCGGCGTTGCGCAGGATCGGCACGACAAGCCCGCGCTCGCTGCCCACCGCGATGCCGACATCGTAGTAACCGTGGTAGATGATGTCGGTGCCGTCGATGGACGCGTTGACGATGGGGTACTTGCGCAGCGCGTGCACCACGGCCTTCACGAAGAACGACATGAAGCCCAGCTTCACGCCGTGCTCCTTCTCGAACTTGTCCTTGTAGCGCGCGCGCAGCTCCATCACCGGCGCCATGTTCACCTCGTTGAACGTGGTGAGGATCGCGGCGGTGGATTGCGACTGGACGAGGCGCTCGGCGATGCGCTGGCGAAGGCGCGACATGGCCACGCGCTGCTCCGTTCGCGAGCCTGCGGGGGCGACGGGCCTGTCGTCCCGGCGAAGGCCCGGATCCAATTGGGCCGCGGCTTTCGCCGGAGTGACAGCCTGAACGTCGGACTTGGTGACGCGCCCATCGCGGCCGGTGCCCGCGACAGTCGCGGTGTCGATGCCTTTTTCCGCGGCGATCTTCGTGGCGGAGGGGGAAGCGGCGGCGGCCGCAGGCGCGGTTGCTTTCGCCTCGGGCTGGGCCCCCGTCTTCACGGGGGCGACCGCGGTCTGCGTTGGCGCCGCGGTCGCTTTGCCATCGGTATCGATCACGGCGATCACTTCGCCGCTCGTCACGCTGTCGCCGTCCTTCTTGATGATCTTCGCGAGCACGCCGTCGGTGGGCGCGGGAAGCTCGAGCACGACCTTGTCGGTCTCGACGTCGATCAGGTTCTCGTCGCGCTTGACCGCCTCGCCGGCCTTCTTGCGCCAGGCGACCAGCGTCGCTTCGGATACCGATTCGGAAAGCTGCGGAACCTTGACTTCGACTTGCATGTTTTTTTCCTTTTTTCTCGAGACCGTCTTCTACGCCGCTTCCTTCTTCGACGTGGGGTCGGGACTCAGGGCGGCTTCGACCAGTTCCTTCTGCTGCTCCGCGTGCAGTTGCGAGTAGCCCACCGCGGGCGAGGCGGAGGACTTGCGGCCCGCGTAGTGCAGTTGCTGGTCGGGACGCATGTGGCGCAACAGGTAATGCTGGACGCGGTGCCACGCGCCCTGGTTGCCGGGCTCTTCCTGGCACCACACGACGTTCTTCGCGTTCGGGTACAGGTCGATCTGCGCCTGGAACTCCTCGTGCGGGAACGGATAGAGCTGCTCGATGCGCACGATCGCCATGTCGTCGATGCCGCGCTTGGCGCGCTCGGCGGCGAGGTCGTAGTAGACCTTGCCCGCGCAGAAGATCACGCGCTTCACCTTCTTCGCCGTGAGCTTCTCCACCTCGGGCATGATCACCTGGAAGCCCGGAAGCGACAGGTCGGACAGCGGCGAGGTCGCCTCCTTCTTCCGCAACAGGCTCTTCGGCGTCATCACGATGAGGGGCTTGCGCAACGGGCGGTCGCACTGGCGCCGGATCATGTGGAAGAACTGGCCGGCCGTGGAAGGCACGCACACCTGGATGTTGTGCTCGGCGCAGAGCTGGAGGTAACGCTCGAGGCGCGCCGACGAGTGCTCCGGGCCCTGCCCTTCGTAGCCGTGCGGCAGGAACATCGTGAGCCCGCACATGCGGCCCCACTTCGCCTCGCCCGAAGCGATGAACTGGTCGATCACGACCTGCGCGCCGTTGGCGAAGTCGCCAAACTGCGCTTCCCAGATCACGAGCTCGAACGGTTGCGCCGTCGCATAGCCGTATTCGAATCCGAGCACCGCCTCTTCCGAGAGCAGCGAATCGATCACGACGAAGTTGCCCTGGCCCTGCCGGATGTTCTGCAGCGGGATGTACACGCCCGAATCCCACTTCTCGCGATTCTGGTCGTGCAGCACGGCATGGCGGTGCGCGAACGTACCGCGTCCCGCGTCCTGGCCCGAGAGGCGCACCGGATGGCCCTCGTCCACGAGCGACGCGTATGCGAGGTTCTCAGCCATGCCCCAGTCGAGCGCCGCTTTGCCCTCGCCCATCTCGCGCCGCGCGGCCAGCAGCCGTTCGACCGACGGATGGAGCTTGAAGTTGGCGGGAATGTCGGTGAGTCGCTTGGCGAGCTCCTTCAGCTTCGCCGCCGGCACGCCGGTATTCGTGGGATGGCGCCAGTCGATGCCCATGTAAGGCGCCCAGTCGATCGCGAGCGCGGGCTTCAGTCCGTAGAGGATCTTCGGATTGGTCGTCTTGCCCGCATCCAGCGTCGCCCGCACCTGCGCCACGAGCTCGTCGCCCGTGCCCGCCTTCACGACGCTCGTCTGCTCGAGCTTGTCTGCGTAGAGCTTCCTCGTGCCGGGGTGCTGCGCGATCTTCTTGTACATGAGGGGCTGCGTCACGAACGGCTCGTCCTGCTCGTTGTGGCCCAGGCGGCGGAAGCACACCAGGTCCACGACGACGTCCTTGTGGAACGTGCGGCGGTACTCCTCGGCGATCGAGGAGACGAATACAGCGGCCTCGGGATCGTCGCCGTTCACGTGGAAGACCGGCGCCTCGATCATCTTGGCGATGTCGGTGCAGTACAGCGACGAACGCGCATCGCGCGTGTCGGAGGTCGTGAAGCCGATCTGGTTGTTCACGACGATGTGGACCGTGCCGCCCGTCTTGTAGCCGCGCGTCTGCGAAAGCGCCATCGTCTCCATCACCACGCCCTGGCCCGCGAAGGCCGCGTCGCCGTGGATCAGGATCGGCAGCACCTGTTCGCCGACGTGGTCGCCGCGACGATGCTGGCGCGCGCGCACGGAACCCTCGACCACGGGATTCACGATCTCGAGGTGCGACGGATTGAACGCGAGCGTGAGGTGCACCGGGCCGCCCGCGGTCTGCACGTCGGACGAGAAGCCCTGGTGGTACTTCACGTCGCCGGACGCAAGGTGGTCGCCGTGCTTGCCCTCGAATTCGCCGAAGAGGTCCGCGGGGATCTTTCCGAGGCTGTTCACGAGCACGTTCAGCCGCGCGCGGTGCGCCATGCCGATCACGACTTCCTTCGCGCCGTGGGCGCCGGCGTTCTCGATCACCGTGTCCAGCATCGGGATCATCGTCTCGCCGCCCTCGCCCGAGAAACGCTTCTGCCCCACGTAGCGCGTGTGCAGGTAGCGTTCCAGGGTCTCGGCCGCCGTGAGGCGCTCGAGGACCCATTTCTTCTGGTCGAGATTGAGGCTCGGCGTGGACATGGAGCCTTCGAACTTGCGCTGGATCCAGCGCTTCTCCTCCGTCGAGGAGATGTACATGTACTCGATGCCGATCGTGTTGCAGTACGTCTTCTTCACGGCGGACACGATGTCGCGAAGCTTCATCGGCCCTTTCATTCCCTGCCAGCTTCCGGGAGAGAATTCGCGGTCCATGTCGGCTTCGGTGAGGCCGTAGTACGAGAGCTCGAGCTCCGGCACGGGCGTACGTTCGAGGCGCTTCAGCGGATCGAGCTGGGAGTAGCGCGAGCCCATCACGCGATGCGCGCGAATGTATTGCAGCACCTTGAGCGACTTCTCGTCGCCCGCCGGCGCCGCCGCGGGCGCCGCAGCGCCCGTGCGCACGAGGCCTTCGAAGGCCGCGACCACGCCCGAGTGCGGGACGTCCTTCTTGCCGGGATTGTCCCTCTGCCAGGCATCGAAGACCGTTTTCCACGAACCCTCCACCGATGCGGGATCGGCGAGATAGGACTCGTAGAGCTCTTCGACGTAAGGCGCGTTCGAGCCGTAGAGGTTCGAGGTCGCCTGGAATTCCTTCATCGCGCTTGCCATGTCTTACCTTTCACTTTCCATGACGATGCTTCGCAACCACGTGTCTATTTCCTCTTCGCGATCGGCACCACGTCGCGCTGCGTCGGCCCCGTGTAGAGCTGGCGCGGCCGGCCGATCTTCTGTTCCGGGTCCGAGATCATTTCATTCCACTGCGCGATCCACCCCACGGTGCGGGCGAGCGCGAAGATGCACGTGAACATGGACGTGGGGATGCCGAGCGCCCTTTGCACGATGCCCGAGTAGAAATCGACGTTGGGGTAGAGCTTGCGGGAGACGAAGTAGTCGTCCTCGAGGGCGATCTTCTCGAGCGCCATGGCGAGCGGCAGCAGCGGATCGTTCTGCGCACCGACGGCCGCCAGCACCTCGCGCGTCGTCTCCTGCATGAGCTTCGCGCGCGGGTCGTAGTTCTTGTACACGCGGTGGCCGAAGCCCATCAGCTTCACGTGCGAGTTCTTGTCCTTCACCTGCTTGATGAATTCGCCGATCTTCTCGATGCCGCCCTGCTTCTGCAGGTCGATCAGCATCTGGAGCGCCGCCTCGTTGGCCCCGCCATGGGCCGGGCCCCACAGGCAGGCGATCCCGGAGGCGATGCAGGCGAACGGATTCGCGCCCGACGACCCCGCGAGGCGCACCGTCGAGGTCGACGCGTTCTGCTCGTGGTCGGCGTGCAGGATGAAGATGCGGTCGAGAGCGCGCACCAGCACGTCGTTCACCTGGTAGTCCTCGGCCGGAACGCCGAACATCATGCGCATGAAGTTCGCCGAGTAGGAAAGATCGTTCTTCGGGTACATGAACGGCTGGCCCATGTTGTACTTGTAGGCCATCGCCACGATCGTGGGCAGTTTCGCGATGAGGCGGAAAGCGGAGATCTCGCGGTGCTCCGGGTTATTGATGTCGAGCGAGTCGTGATAGAACGCGGAGAGCGCGCCGACCACGCCGACCATCACCGCCATCGGATGCGAGTCGCGGCGGAAGCCCTGGAAGAGGCGCGCCAGCTGCTCGTGCACCATCGTGTGGCGCGTGACCGTCCAGACGAACTTGTCCTTCGCCGCCTGGCTGGGCAACTCGCCGTACATCAGCAGGTGGCAGACCTCGAGGAAGTCGCAGTTCGTGGCGAGCTGCTCGATGGGATAGCCGCGGTAGAGCATGATGCCCTTGTCGCCGTCGATGTAGGTGATCTTCGATTGCGTGGAGCCCGTCGACATGAAGCCCGGGTCGTAGGTGAACATCCCGGTCTTCGCGTAGAGCTGGCGGATGTCGAACACATCCGGGCCGATCGTTCCGGAATAGACGGGCGCCTCGAAGACCTTCCCGTCCTCGTAGTTGATCTTGACCGTGCTTTTGGAATCCATCGTCGCTCCTCTAGACAGTGCGCAAACGCTGCAGCATGGGCCGCAGCTGTGTCTCGGATGTGTCCGCCCGCCCCATCACGAGATCGAGCAGGTCGTTGTCGGGCAGCGCGAGCAACCGTTCGAGCGCGGCCGCGTCGCCCTCGTCCACCTCGTCGCCCGCCTGCGCCCAGAAGCGCGTGAGGACGATATCCAGCTCCAGCAGGCCCCTTCGGCTCCGCCACTTCAACCGCTCCAACGCTTCGCTGTTCGCCAAAGCCATCAACACGGAGGACACGGAGTTTGTGTTCAAACCGCGCGCTTCACCAGCAACTCTTTGATCTTGCCGATCGCCAGCGTGGGATTGAGTCCCTTGGGACACACGTCCACGCAGTTCATGATTGTGTGACAGCGGAACAGGCGGTACGGATCCTCGAGGTCGTCGAGTCGCTCGTTGGTGGCGGTATCGCGGCTGTCGGCGATGAAGCGGTAGGCCTGAAGCAATCCCGCCGGCCCCACGAACTTGTCCGGGTTCCACCAGAAGCTCGGGCACGAAGTGGAGCAGCAGGCGCAGAGGATGCATTCGTAGAGGCCGTTCAGCTCCTCGCGCTCCTCGGGCGACTGCAGCCGCTCCTTCTCGGGCGCCGGGTCCTCGTTGATCACGTAGGGCTTCACCGAGTGGTACTGCGCGAAGAACTGGGTCATGTCCACGATGAGGTCGCGGATGATCGGCAGGCCCGGCAGCGGCTTGATCACCACGGGCTCGGCCACGTCGGTGAGCTTCGTGATGCAGGCGAGCCCGTTCTTGCCGTTGATGTTCATGGCGTCGGAGCCGCACACGCCCTCCCGGCACGAGCGGCGCAGCGCGAGCGTGTCGTCGACGGTCTTGATGCGCACCAGCGCGTCGAGGAGCATGCGGTCCGATGGACCCATCTCGACGTCGTAGTCCTGCATGTACGGACGCTTGTCCTTGTCGGGATCGAACCTCTGGATGCTGAATTTCATCAGTAGACCCGCGCTTTCGGAACGAAGGTTTCGACGGTGAGCGGCTTCAGGTGCACCGGCTTGTACTCGAGACGGTCGCCTTCGCGATACCACAGCGTGTGCTTGAGCCAGTTCACGTCGTCGCGCTTGTGGTGGTCGGCGCGATCGTGGGCGCCGCGGCTTTCCTCCCGGGCGTTCGCGCTCACCATCGTGGCGCGCGCGACTTCGACCAGGTTCTCCAGCTCGAGCGCCTCGATGCGCGCCGTGTTGAAGACCTTCGACTTGTCCTTGATCTGCGTGCGCTTCGCGCGCTCGGACACGGCCTTGATCTTTTCGACGCCCTGGACGAGGAGATCGGGGAACCGGAACACGCCGCAGTGAAGCTGCATGGTGCGCTGGAGCTCGCCACGGACGTCGTTCACTTCCTCGCCGCCCGATTGCGCATCGAGCCGCGCGATGCGCGAGCGCGAGAACGCGTCGGGATCCTTCGGCAACTCGCGATGCGCGCGCCCTTCGCCCTTCACGTACTCGATGATGGCGAGGGCCGAACTCTTGCCCATCACGAGGAGATCCGTGAGCGAGTTCGTGCCGAGCCGGTTCGCGCCGTGGATCGATGCGCAGCCGCACTCGCCCGCCGCGTAGAAACCCGGCAGGACCGATTCCGGATTGCCGCCGTTCGGGACGACCACCTGGCCGTGATAGTTCGTCGGGATGCCGCCCATCTGGTAGTGCACGGTCGGCACCACGGGAATCGGATCCTTCACGGGATCCACGTTCGCGAATTTCATGGCGATCTCGCGGATGCCCGGCAGGCGCTTCTCGATGGTCTCGTGGCCGAGATGGTCGAGCTTGAGGAGCACGTATTCGCCGTGCTCGCCGAGGCCGCGCCCTTCCTTGATCTCGGTGGCCATGGCCCGCGAGACCACGTCGCGCGACGCGAGGTCCTTCATGGTCGGCGCGTAACGCTCCATGAAGCGCTCGCCCGCCTTGTTGAGGAGGTAACCGCCTTCGCCCCGCACGCCCTCGGTGATGAGCACGCCGGCGCCCGCGACACCCGTCGGGTGGAATTGCCAGAACTCCATGTCCTCGAGCGGGATGCCGGCGCGCGCGGCCATGCCCAGGCCGTCGCCCGTGTTGATGAACGCGTTCGTGGACGAATGGAAGATGCGGCCCGCGCCGCCCGTGGCGAAGAGCACCGCCTTCGCGTGGAACACCGTGATCTCGCCGGTCTCCATCTCGAGCGCCGTGACGCCGACGACCGCGCCTTCGGAATCGCGCACCAGGTCGAGCGCCATCCATTCGACGAAGAACTGCGTCCTCGCATGGACGTTGCGCTGGTAGAGCGTGTGCAGCATCGCGTGGCCCGTGCGGTCCGCGGCGCAGGAGCTTCTCTGCACCGGCTTCTCGCCGAAATTCGCCGAGTGGCCGCCGAACGGGCGCTGGTAGATCGTGCCGTTGTCGTTGCGGTCGAACGGCATGCCGTAGTGCTCGAGCTCGATCACGACTTCCGGCGCCATGCGGCACATGAACTCGATCGCATCCTGGTCGCCGAGATAATCGGAGCCCTTGATCGTGTCGTACATGTGCCAGAGCCAGTTGTCCTCGCCCATGTTGCCGAGCGCCGCGCCGATGCCGCCCTGCGCCGCCACCGTGTGTGAGCGCGTGGGGAAAACCTTCGAGAGGACCGCCACGCGAAGGCCCGCGTTGGCGAGCTCGAGCGCGCCGCGCATGCCCGCGCCGCCCGCGCCCACGATTACAGCATCGAATTTCCGGATGGGAGCGCTCATGTCATCGTCCCCACAGGATCGCCGCCGCCCAGACGAGGTACGCGACGAGCGCGAAGCCCACCGCGGATTGGGCCGTCAGGCGCACGCTCGTGGCGCCGAGGTAGTCCATGATGATGTCGCGCATCCCTACCCACGCGTGGTAGAGCAGCGACGCGATGAACAGCATCGTCGCGATCCGCATCGTCATGCCCGAGAAGATCGCCTTCCATTCCGCGTACCCGTGGGGCGCATCCACGATGAGGCACGCGAACATCACGATCGTGAAGAGCGCCATGACAACCGCGGTGAGGCGTTGCAGCAGCCAGTCGCCCAGGCCGTAGTGGGCGCCGACGGGATTCTTGCGATAGGCCTTCACCAGTACCTCCAGGCCACGAGCAACGTGGTCAGCGCGCCGAGCGCGAACACGGCGAGGGCCGACGATCGCGCCGCGGCTTTCGCGATGCCCCAGTGCAGGTCGAGCAGCAGGAAGCGGATGCCCGCGTAGAAATGATGCGCGTACGCCCAGAACACCGCCGCCGCGACGAGCTTGGCCAACGGGTGCTCGAACCACCCATGGACGCGATCGAAGCCCGCCTGCGAGCCCAGGGCCAGGTCCATGAAGCAAAGGAGCGTCGGCACGATCGGGAAAAACAGCAGCAGCCCGGAAATGCGGTGAAAGATCGAGACGAGGCCCGGTGGCGGAAGGTGCGCGAGGTTCAGGTCGTAGTACGGCCGGTAGTGCTTCGGCCGCGGCGTCGGTGCAGCGCTCATGTTCTTGTCCCCCCGGGAGCCACGAATATTAGCTCAGCTCGTTGTAATAGGAGAATCCGTCGGTGCGGCACAGGCCCCTGCGCCACTCCACCGGGTCGTCCCCGTACGTGTACGCCACGCGATCGACGCAAAGCAGCGGCGTGTGCGGCGCGACCTTGAGGTGCGCGGCCGCGAACGAATCGGCGGCCACCGCGCGCAGCCGTTCCTCGGCGCGCACCATCGGCACGCCGAATACCTTCTCGTAGAAGCTGTACACGGAGCCGGCGAACTCTTCGAGCTCCGCGAGCGTGAGTCCCGGGAAGCGATGGGCCGCGAACACGATGTCGTCGAGGATCATCGGCCGGCCGCCGAAGGACATCACGCGCTTGAATCCCATCACGGGGGCGCCGGGCTTCAACCCCAACGCGCGCGCGGCCTCGCCGTGCGCCTTGCCGCGCTCGAGACCGAAGAACAGATTCCGGGGTGGCGACTTCTCGCCCGAATCGGGAATCACGCGCAGGAACCGGTATTGGTATTCGGGTTCGCTGTGCGATGCGACGTACGTGCCCTTGCCCTGCCGGCGCAGCAGGATGTTTTCGGAGGCGAGCTCGTCGATCGCCTTGCGCACGGTGCCCTGGCTCACGCGAAATCGCGCCGCGAGCTCCAGCTCCGAAGGGATCGCCTCGCCGGGCTTCCATTCGCCAGCGACGAGGCTCTGCGTGAGCAGGATCTTGATCTGCTCGTATAGTGGCCTGAACGACGGGGCCTGAGCGGACTTGTTCATGCTCCTCCATCGTACCACAGGTTTTTCGTGGTAGTCTTATATAAGATATAACTCAATCCCCCTCGGCGGATTTCGGTTTCTCCTTACCGATCAGCGACTTGGCGACATGAACCCCTACTACCGCCCCCGCCGCTCCATGCTTTACGTACCTGGGTGCAATCCGCGCTACATCAACAAGGCGCGCACTCTCCGGGTCGATTCGGTCATCCTCGACCTGGGCGATCCCATCCTGGTCGAGAAGAAGGTCGAGTCGCGCCGCAATGTGGCCGACGCGATCCTCGCGGGGGGCTTCGGCCGCCGCGAAATCGTGGTCCGCGTGAACGACCTCGACTCTCCCTGGGGCCGCGAGGACGTCCAGGCCATCGCGAGCTCGGGCGCCGACGCGATCCTCTTTCCCAATATCGAGTCGAAAGACGACGTCATCGAGGCGTTGGGCGTCCTCGACACCGCCGGTGGGCAGCACATGCCGATCATGCTCGCCATCGAAAGCCCGCTCGCCGTGCTTCGCGCGGTCGAGATCGCCTCGGCGTCGGACCGCATCGCGTGCCTGGTTCTCGCGACGTCCGATTTGCTGAACCAGCTGCACGGCCGACGCACGCCCGACCGCATCGCCCTCCTCCACAGCCTGTCGCAGGTGCTCCTCGCGGGGCGCGCCTACGACCGCGCGGTCGTCGACGGCATCTCGACGGATCTCAAGGACATGCAGTCCTTCGAACTCGCCTGCCGCCTGGGGCGCGACCTGGGCTTCGACGGCAAGAGCCTCGTGCATCCCTTCCAGCTTCCCTACTGCAACGACGCGTTCACGCCGAAGCCTCACGACATCGCCGCGGGCCTCGAGGTGATCGAAGCCCTCGAGCAGGCGCATCGCGAAGGCCGCGGCAGCGTCGTCGTGAACGGCCGCCTCATCGAAAGCCACCACGTGAAGGCCGCGAAACGCCTGCTGGCGCTCTCCGACATGATCGAGAAGCTCGAGGCGGGCCGGTGAACTACTTCGAGGATTTCACGGTCGGCCGCACGTTCGTCCATGCGACACCACGCACGGTGACCGTTGGAGATGCTTCGCTCTATATCGCGCTCACCGGGGCCCGCGCCACGGCGCACTGCTCGGAGCCGGTGGCGAGGGCGCTCGGACACCGCGCCATTCCGATCGACGACCTCCTCGTCTTCCACATCGCCTTCGGCAAGACCGTGCCCGACGTCTCGTACAACGCGATCGCGAACCTGGGCTACGCGGACGTCCGATTCCTCGCGCCCGTCTATGCCGGCGACACGATCTCGTGCGAATCGGAAGTGATCGGCGTGCGCGCCAATTCGAACGGCAAGAGCGGCGTCGTGTACGTGCGATCGCGCGCGTTCAACCAGTTGCGCGTCGAGGTTCTCACCTGGGCGCGCTGGGTGATGGTCGCCAGGCGCAATCCCGGCGAGGGCCACGATCCGGCGCCCGTCGTGCCCGCGTTGCCCGATCGCGTGGAGGCCGCGCGCATGGCCGTAGCATCGTTCCTCAAGCCGGGCGCGCTCGATCCCCGCGATACGGGCGGCTCGAAATGGTGGGACGACTACGCGCCCGGCGACGTGATCGACCATCCGGGCGGAGCCACGCTCGAAGAGGCCGAGCACATGGCGGCGACGCGTCTCTACCAGAATACGGCTCGCATCCATTTCGATGCGTTCCGCGCGAAGTCCAACCAATTCGGCAAGCGCCTCATCTATGGAGGCCACGCGATTTCGCTCTGCCGGTCGCTCTCTCACGACGGCCTCGAGAACGCGTTCGCGATCGCCGCGATCCATGGCGGCAGTCATTCCAATCCGCTCTTCGCCGGCGACACGCTGTATTGTCGCCACCTCGTGCTCTCCCGCGACGCGATTCCGGGGCGCGGCGACGTGGGCGCGCTGCGCCTGCGGATGCTGGGCGCCAAGAACATCGATCTCGCGGCGCTGCCCCCCATCGCACCCGGGACGAAGCACGAAGCCGTTGTCCTCGACCTCGATTACTCGGTGCTGATTCCGAGGCGTCAAAACCCCTAGAATAGACATCCCTCCGGACCCTCCTCCATGGCCGCCAAGCCCGACGCCCCGCATCCCCGCGACGCGCTCTTTTCCGGCGAGAAGCCCTTCCCGGTCATCCCGGCCTGCGAGCATTTCGCCGGCAGCGAGAAGCTGATCGGCAAGGCGCTCGAACTGCAGGCGAAAATGGGGCGGCTCTTCGACATCACGTGCGACTGCGAGGACGGCGCGGAGGCGGGCAAGGAAAAGCAGCACGCCGAGATGATCGTGGACGTGCTGGGTTCGCAGAAGAACGCGTTCCAGATGGCGGGCGCGCGAATCCACGACTACACGCACGCCCACTGGAAGAAGGACGTGGAGATCCTCGTGGGCGGCGCTGGCAAGCAGCTCGCCTATCTCACGCTGCCCAAGTCGACCTCGACCGTGCAGGTCGCCGAGATGATCGCGTACATCCGCGACGTGGCCGCGGCGAAGAAGCTGGCGCGCGAGATTCCGGTGCACGTGCTCGTGGAGACCCACGGCGCGCTGCATGACGCATGGGACATCGCCCAGCTCGCGGGCGTGCAGGTGCTCGACTTCGGCCTCATGGATTTCGTGAGCGGCCACCATGGCGCGGTCAACTCGTCGAACATGCGCTCGCCGGGGCAGTTCGAGCATCCGCTCATCGTCCGCGCCAAGACGGAGATCGTCGCCGCCGCGCTCGCCCACGGCGTCGTGCCCGCGCACAACGTCTCGCTCGACCTCAAGAACCCGTACAACGTCTTTCGAGATGCCTGGCGCGCGCGCAACGACTTCGGATTCCTTCGCATGTGGAGCATCCACCCGTCCCAGATCCAGTCCATCGTGGATGCGATGAAGCCCGACCTCGCCGAGGTCGCCGATGCTGCCGAGATCCTGCTCGCCGCGCAGCGCGCCAACTGGGGCCCGATCCAGTACGACGGCGAGCTCCACGACCGCGCCACCTACCGATACTTCTGGGAGCTGCTGCAGAAGGCGAAAATTACCGGCGTCGCGCTCCCCGAAGACGCGGCCGCCGCCTTCTTCTAATTTAAGACATTGGAACCACAGATGAACACAGATGAACACAGATGGGCCTCAACCCTTGAGAGCGTCATGCCGATAGCCAAGGTCCAGATCACCATCGCGAATCATCTGTGTTCATCTGTGTTCATCTGTGGTTCCAGCATTGGTAGAGCGAAATGACCCCCGGCGCGAAATTCAGAGCTGCACTCCGGAAGGAAAAACCGCTGCAGGTCGTGGGCGCCATCAACGCCTATCATGCGATCCTCGCCAGGGCGAGCGGCTACAACGCGATCTACATCTCGGGCGGCGGCGTCGCCGCGGGCTCCCTCGGCGTGCCGGACCTCGGCATCTCGAACCTGGACGACGTCCTCACCGACGTTCGTCGCATCACCGACGCGTGCGACCTGCCCCTCATGGTGGACGTGGATACCGGCTTCGGCGCCAGCGCGTTCAACGTGGCGCGCACCGTGAAGTCGATGATCAAGTTCGGCGCGGCGGCGATCCACATCGAGGACCAGGTGGGCGCGAAGCGTTGCGGGCACCGCCCCGGCAAGGAGCTCGTGTCGAAGGAAGAGATGGTCGATCGCGTGAAAGCGGCCGTGGACGCGAAGACGGATCCCGATTTCTTCGTGATCGCGCGCACCGACGCCCTGGCGAGCGAGGGCTTCGAGGCCATGCTCGATCGCGCGCGGGCCTGCGTCGAAGCCGGCGCCGACGGGATTTTCCCCGAGGCGATCACCGATATCGTCATGTACAAGAAGGTCTGCGACGCGCTGAAGGTCCCGGTGCTCGCCAACATCACCGAATTCGGCAAGACGCCGCTTTTTTCGCTGGAGGAGCTTCGCGGCGCCGGAATCGCCATCGCGCTCTATCCGCTGTCGGCATTCCGTGCCGCCAACCTCGCGGCCCTTCACGTCTACGAGACCCTGCGCGCCGACGGCACGCAAAAGGCCAGCGTGAAGGACATGCAGACCCGCGAGGACCTCTACAAGTACCTCGGCTATCACGAGTACGAGCAAAAGCTCGACGCCCTCTTTGCAAAATCGAAATGAGACATCCATGACCGAAGCCGCAAGCGCGCCCGCCGCGACCGCCCCGAAACCGAAGAAATCCGTCGCGCTCTCCGGCGTGCCGGCCGGCAACACCGCCCTCTGCACCGTCGGGCGGACCGGCAACGATCTCCACTATCGGGGCTACGACATCCTCGACGTCGCCGAAGCCACCGAGTTCGAAGAGATCGCCTTCCTGCTGGTGCACGGCAAGCTCCCGAATGTCGCCGAGCTCGCCGCCTACAAGCGCAAGCTCCAATCCCTGCGCGGAATTCCCGCCGACGTGCAGGACATCCTCGAGTGCATTCCGGCTTCCACGCATCCGATGGACGTGCTGCGCACCGCATGCTCGGCCCTCGGATCGACGCTGCCCGAAGGCGAAGGCCACAAGCTCGCCGAAGCGCGCGACATCGCCGACCGCCTCATGGCGTCGTTCGGCTCGATGCTGCTCTACTGGTACCACTTCTCGCATTCCGGAAAGCGGGTCGACGTCGAGACCGACGACGATTCCATCGGTGGCCACTTCCTGCACCTGCTGCACGGAAAGAAGCCCCCAGACCTGTGGGTGCGCTCGATGCACACCTCGCTCAACCTCTATGCCGAGCACGAGTTCAACGCGTCCACGTTCACCGCGCGCGTGATCGCGGGCACCGGCTCCGACATGTACTCCGCGATCACGGGTGCCATCGGCGCCTTGAAAGGCCCGAAGCACGGCGGCGCGAACGAGTTCGCGTTCGACACGATCGGCCGTTACGACGCGCCCGACGATGCCGAGAAGGACATCGTGAAGCGCGTGGCCGAGAAGCAGGTGATCATCGGCTTCGGGCACCCGGTTTACACGATCGCCGATCCGCGCAACCAGGTCATCAAGGAAGTGGCGCGCCGCCTTTCGCAGGATGCGAAGAACATGAAGCTCTTCGACATCTCGGCGCGCGTCGAGGAAGTGATGTGGCGGGAGAAGAAGATGTTCCCCAACCTCGACTGGTACAGCGCGACCTCGTACCACATGATGGGCGTGCCTACCGCGATGTTCACGCCGCTCTTCGTGATCTCGCGCACCTCCGGCTGGAGCGCGCACGTGATCGAGCAGCGCATCGACGGCAAGATCATCCGGCCGTCGGCCAACTACACCGGGCCCGAGAACCTCGAATTCGTGCCGCTCGCCAAGCGGAAGTAATCCCTTCACATTTTTGCTTTAGACAACTCAAGACGGGAACACGGAGAGCCACAGAGGACACAGGGAAAGGCAAGGAATGCCGGGTATGTGGCAATTTCAGGCGATTCCTGCCATTCACAATATCCATGTATTTTTCCGTGTCCTCCGTGGACCTCCGTGTCCTCCGTGTTCCCGGCTTTAATCCAATAGGAACAAGCCAAAAGTGTCAGCACATATCAGCAACGTAAGGCCCAAGCCCGACCAGGTCCTCGTCGACATCGTCGACTACGTCGAGAAGTACAAGGTGAAATCGGGCGAGGCGTACGAGACCGCCCGCTACTGCCTCATGGATACGCTCGGTTGCGGGTTCGAGGCGCTCGAATACCCGGCGTGCACCAAGCTCATGGGGCCGATCGTGAAGGGAGCCGTCGTGCCCAACGGCGCGAAGGTGCCCGGCACGCAATTCCAGCTCGATCCCGTCCAGGCGGCCTTCAACATCGGCGCCATGATCCGCTGGCTCGACTTCAACGACACGTGGCTCGCTGCCGAGTGGGGACATCCTTCGGACAACCTGGGCGGCATCCTCGCCGCGGCCGACTGGATCTCGCGCAACAACCTCGCCGCGGGCAGGAAGCCGCTCACCGTCCACGACGTGCTCACGGGCATGATCAAGGCACACGAGATCCAGGGCGTGATCGCCCTCGAGAACAGCTTCAACAAGGTGGGCCTCGACCACGTCGTGCTGGTGAAGGTCGCCTCCACCGCCGTGGTCGCGGGGCTGCTCGGCCTGTCGCGCGACGAGATGATCAATGCGGTGTCCCTCGCGTGGGTCGATGGCCAATCGCTTCGCACGTACCGCCATTCGCCCAATACGGGCTCGCGCAAGAGCTGGGCCGCGGGCGACGCCACCTCGCGCGCCGTGCGCCTCGCGCTCATCGCGCAGACCGGAGAGATGGGGTATCCCTCGGTGCTCTCGGCCAAGACCTGGGGCTTCTACGACGTGCTCTTCAAGGGCAAGGCGTTCAAGTTCCAGCGCCCCTACGGCAGCTACGTGATGGAGAACGTGCTCTTCAAGATCTCGTTCCCGGCGGAATTCCACTCGCAGACGGCGGTCGAAGCGGCCATGACGATCCACGGCGAGCTCGCGCGCCTGGGCAAGACGGCGGATGACATCAGGAAGATCACGATCCGGACGCACGAAGCGTGCATCCGCATCATCGACAAGAAAGGCCCGCTCAGCAATCCCGCGGACCGCGATCACTGCATCCAGTACATGGTGGCGGTGCCGATCCTCTTCGGCCGGCTCACCGCTTCCGACTACGAAGACGGCGTCGCGAAGGATCCCCGCATCGACAAGCTTCGCGACAGGATCGTCTGCGTGGAGGACAAGCGTTTCACGAAGGACTACCACGATCCGGACAAGCGCTCGATCGCCAACGCGCTCACCGTCGAGTTCAAGGACGGCAAGAAGCTCGCGGAGATCGTCGTCGAGTATCCCATCGGGCACAAGCGCCGCCGCAAGGAAGGCATGCCGGTCCTCGTGGAGAAGTTCAAGACCAACCTCGCGCGCCGCTTCCCCGAGAAACAGCGCGCCGCCATCCTCGCGTTGTGCATGGACTCGAAGCGCCTCGACGAGACGCCCGTCAACGAGTTCGTGGACCTGATGGCGATCTAGGCCCGAAAGGAGTTCCACATGCGCTACTCCACCCTCCTCGCACTCGCCGCCCTCGCGGGTTGCGCGACCGTCACCAACTACCAGCTCACGGCCATGCCGCGAGACAGCGGCAAGTTGTACAGCGGCACCGCCACGGATACCGGCGGCACCGAAGGCCCGGTCGCGATCACGATCGAGGGCAAGACTTACACGGGCACGTGGGTGCAGACGCGCGCCGCGACGACGTCGGGTTACGTGAGCGGCGGTTACGGCGCGGGTCCCTACTATCGGGGCGGCTGGTACGGCGGCGGCTTCGTCTCCATGGACAATCCGGCGGGCGGCGCGGCGAAGGCGCTGCTCACCGCTCCCGACGGCTCGGGCCTTCGTTGCGACTTCAAGAGCGGCCAGGGCGCCGGCGGCGGCGAATGCCGCGACGACAAGGGACAGACGTACGACGTGCAGGTCCGCTCCACCAAGTAACTGTCACCCCGGCGCAGGCCGGGGGCCAATCACCGAAGAAGAGAGAAAAATCATGGGCCACAACGCCTTCGACACTTTCAAGACCTTCAAGACCGCCACGGGCAAGAGCGGGCAGTACTACTCGCTTCCCGCGCTCGCCGCGACCTTCCCGAACGTGAAGCGCCTGCCGGTGTCGATCCGGGTCGTGCTCGAATCGGTCCTGCGCAACGTGGACGGCAAGAAAGTGACCGAGGAGCACGTGAAGGAGCTCGCCAACTGGTCCCCGAAAGGCGCGCGCACCAACGAGATCCCCTTCGTCCTCGCGCGCATCCTGCTCCAGGACTTCACGGGCATTCCCGTGCTCGCCGACCTCGCCGCCATGCGCACCGTGGCCGCGAAGCTCGGGAAGAATCCGAAGGTAATCGAGCCCCTGGCGCCCGTGGATCTCGTCGTGGACCACTCGGTGCAGATCGACCACTATGGCGCGCCGAACGTGCTCGACCTCAACATGAAGCTCGAGTTCTCGCGCAACCGCGAGCGCTACCAGTTCATGAAATGGGGCATGCAGGCCTTCGACACGTTCAAGGTCGTGCCCCCGGGCATCGGCATCGTGCACCAGGTGAACCTCGAGTACCTCGCGCGCAGCGTCTTCCAGAAGGACGGCGTCTACTATCCCGACACGCTCGTCGGCACCGACAGCCACACCACGATGGTGAACGGGATCGGCGTGGTCGCCTGGGGCGTGGGCGGCATCGAGGCCGAGGCCGGCATGCTCGGCCAGCCCGTGTACTTCCTCACGCCCGACGTGGTCGGCGTGCACCTGAAGGGCAAGGCGCGCGAAGGCGTCACCGCGACCGACATCGTGCTCACGATCACGGAGATGCTCCGCAAGGCGAAAGTGGTCGGCAAGTTCGTGGAATTCTTCGGCGAAGGCACCGAGTCGCTCGCCGTGCCCGATCGCGCCACCATCGCGAACATGGCGCCCGAGTACGGCGCGACGATGGGCTTCTTTCCCGTGGACGCGAAGACGATCGAATATTTCCGCGGCACGGGCCGCAAGGACGACCACGTCGCCGCCGTCGAGGCGTACTACAAGGCGCAGGAGATGTTCGGCATCCCGAAGGCGGGCCAGCTCGACTACTCCGAGGTGCTCGAGCTGGATCTCGACACCGTGCGCCCGTCGGTCTCCGGACCGAAGCGTCCGCAGGACCGCATCGAGCTCGGCAAGCTCAAGTCGAAATTCACGGAGCTCTACTCGGCTCCGGTCGCCAGCAACGGCTTCGGCAAGAAGGCCGACGATCTCGCCAGGCGCTTCAAGACGAAGGACGGCCTCGACATCGGCTCGGGCGACGTGATGATCGCCGCGATCACCTCGTGCACGAACACGTCGAACCCGAGCGTGCTGATCGCCGCGGGACTCCTCGCGAAGAAAGCCGTCGAGAAGGGCCTCAAGGTGAAGCCGTCGGTGAAGACCTCGCTCGCGCCCGGGTCGCGCGTCGTGACCGAATACCTCAAGGCCGCGGGCCTCATGGATTCGCTGGAGAAGCTGGGCTTCTATCTCTCCGGCTATGGCTGCACCACCTGCATCGGCAACGCGGGTCCGCTTGCGGAGTCGATCGACCAGGCGATCGTCGACAACGACCTCGTGTGCGCCGCGGTGCTCTCGGGCAACCGCAACTTCGAGGCGCGCATCCACCCGAACCTTCGCGCGAACTTCCTCGCCTCCCCGCCGCTCGTCGTGGCCTACGCGATCGCCGGCACCGTGCTGAAGGATCTCGAGAGCGAGCCGCTGGGACAGGGCAAGGACGGCCCGGTGTTCCTCAAGGACATCTGGCCGACCTCGGCCGAGATCCACGCGCTGCTCAAGTACGCGACCGATCCCGTGGTGTTCGGGCGCCTCTATAGCGACTTCACCAAGGACAACCCGATGTGGGCGGATGTCCCCACGGCGACGGGACAGGTCTACAACTGGCCCAAGTCCACCTACATCGCCGAGCCGCCGTTCTTCGCGGACTTCGGCATGAGCGCGGGCAAGGCCGCCGACGTGAAGGGCGCGAAGATCCTCGGCATCTTCGGCGACTCCGTCACGACGGACCATATCTCGCCCGCCGGCTCCATCAAGGACACGTCGCCCGCCGGCAAGTACCTCATCGCTAACGGCGTGCAGAAGGCGGACTTCAACAGTTACGGCGCGCGCCGCGGCAACCACGAGGTGATGATGCGCGGCACCTTCGCCAACGTGCGGATCAAGAACCTCATGATCCCGGCGAAGGCCGACGGGACGCGCGTGGAGGGCGGCTTCACGCAGCTGCAGCCTTCGGGCGAGCAGATGCCGATCTACGACGCGGCGATGAAGTACATCGCGGCGAACACGCCCACCGTCGTCTTCGGCGGCGAGGAGTACGGCTCCGGCTCGTCCCGCGACTGGGCCGCGAAAGGCACGCAGCTCCTCGGCATCAAGGCCGTGTGCGTGCGCTCGTTCGAGCGCATCCACCGCTCCAACCTCGTGGGCATGGGCGTGCTGCCGCTGCAGTTCAAGGGCAGCGACTCCGTGGATTCGCTGGGCCTCAAGGGCGACGAGACGATCGACGTGACGGGCCTCGAAGGCGGCATCCGCCCGCAGATGGACGTGAAGCTCGTGATCCATCGCAAGGACGGATCGAAGAAGGAAGTCACCGTGCTCCTTCGCATCGACACGCCGATCGAGGTGGACTACTACCTGCACGGGGGGATCCTGCCGTTCGTGCTGCGCGAGCTCGTATCGAAGGGTCCGGCGGCCGCGGCTTCGGCGTAAGGGGCGAGTACGGCATCGTTCCTCGAGCGCGGCGGCGGCTGGCTCGCGGCCCAGGGGCCGCTCACGGTCGCAACCGTCGCGCTGCCGCCCTGGCTGGGTCACCTTGCCGATGGGCCGGCCAGGATCGCGGGAATCGCGCTCATCGTCGCGGCCATCGCGTTCTTCGCGTGGGCAAGACGAATGCTGGGCCGTTCGTTCACGCCCTTTCCCCGCCCCGTCGACGAAGGAACGCTCACGACCTCGGGCGCGTACGGACTCGCGCGCCATCCCATCTACACGGCGCTCATCCTGTTCGCGGCGGGTTGGGCGATCCTCTGGCAATCCATCGCGGGCGCGCTCTGCGCCGTGATCCTCTTCGCGTTCTTCGACCTGAAGTCTCGGCGCGAGGAGGCGTGGCTCGAGGAAAAGTACGCGGGCTATCCGGCGTATCGGGCTCGCGTGAAACGCTTCCTGCCCTGGATCTACTAGCGGCGCGGCGGTGAGATGTGGTGGCGCGGCGAGGGCCCCGGCACGGGGTCATCCATCGCTTCGTCCACGTAGCACCAACCCCAGCTCTCGCCCGGCTCGAACGACTTGATGACGGGATGCGAGGTCGCGTGAAAATGAGCCGTGGCATGGCGCAGCGGCGAATCGTCGCAACAACCGACGTGCCCGCACGTGAGGCACAGGCGCAGGTGAACCCAGGGACTCCCGACCTCGAGGCACTCCTCGCAACCTTCGGGCGTCCGCGGCTGGACTGCCTGCAGGTGCGCCAGGTGCTCGCAAGGGGCCTCGCGCGACGCCATTGCTAGTTCCCCTTGAGCTGCGCGGGAATCTCACCCGACTTGTGCGCGTCGCTGTGGACGTTGACGTAGGTATTGCCGGCCTTGAACGCGGCGTACTGCTCGACGGTGAGGCGCGGCGTCCCATCGGCGATGAACGTGTTGTCCAGGGTCTGCGTGAACGGCACGATCACCGGTCCGTTCGTTCCCGCGGCGCCGAGGTGGATGTGCGCCGCCGTGGCCGTCATGCCGCTCGCCACGATCCTCGCGCTCACGGTACGGTCGGCGTTGATCGTGACCGATCCCGTCGCGGTCGCCGGCGTGTTCACCGGCGGCACCTCGTTCGCGCCGGAAAGCGCCACCAGCTGCGTGACCGCCGCGACCGCGGGGGTCGCCGCTTCGCTCGCCGGAGCCGGCGGGGCCGTCGAAGTCGACTTGCAGCCCGCTACCGCGGACAGTGCGACTGCCAGGGCCATCGCGAACGAGCGCTTGCGCGAAAAAGTCTTCATTCGATCCTCCATTCGAGGTTCCGATCAGCGGACCCGGTGAAAGTTCATACGATCTCGATCCACGTGGGCGCGTGGTCGCTCGCCTTCTCCAGGCCACGCACCCAACGGTCGACGCCCGCCGTCTTCAATCGCGGCGCGAGCTCCTTGTTCACGAGCAGGTGGTCGATGCGCAACCCCGAGTTGTGCTCCCAATGCTGCCGGAAGTAATCCCAGAACGTGTAGATGGGTTCCTCGGGATGCAGGTGCCGCACCGAATCCGTCCATCCCTGGTCGAGGAGCTTCCCGTAGGCCGCGCGCGGCGCCGGCTGCAGCAGCGCATCCTTCTTCCACGAGCGCGTGTTGTAGATGTCGAAGTCCGTCGGGATCACGTTGTAGTCGCCCGCGAGCACCACGGGCTGTCCGCACGCGAAGAGCTGCTTCGCGTGGGCGTCGAGGCGTTCCATCCACTTCAGCTTGTAGTCGAACTTCGGGCCCGGTTGCGGATTGCCGTTGGGCGCGTAGAGGCATCCCACGAGAATCCCGTTCACGGCCGCCTCGATGTAGCGCGAGTGGCTGTCGTCCGGGTCACCCGGCAGGCCGCGCCGCGTCTCGACCGGCTTCGCGCCGCGCGCGAGGATCGCCACGCCATTCCACGATTGCTGCCCGTGCCAGATCGCCTCGTAGCCCATCGCCCTGATGTCGCGCACGGGAAAGGCAAAGTCCGTGGCCTTGAGCTCCTGGAGGCACGCGACGTCCGGCTGTTCCTTCTCGAGCCAGAGCAAAAGGTGCGCGAGGCGCGTGCCGATTCCGTTCACGTTGAAGGTCGCGATCTTCATGGGACGTATAATCGCACGGTGCAGTCCGTCATCTCGATTTCGAATCTCGGAAAGACCTACGCGTCGGGCCTCACCGCCCTGAAGGGCGTGAACCTCGAGATCGCCAAGGGCGAGATCTTCGCTCTCCTCGGCCCGAACGGAGCCGGCAAGACCACGCTCATCAGCATCGTGTGCGGCATCGTGACGCCGAGCGAGGGCAAGGTCGCCGTCGCGGGCTTCGACATCCTTTCCGACTACCGCGAAACGCGCTCGCGCATCGGTCTCGTGCCGCAGGAGCTGCATACGGACATGTTCGAGACGGTGTGGGCGACCGTGGGCTTCAGCCGCGGCCTCTTCGGCCGGCCTCCGAGCCCGCCGCATCTCGAGAAGGTGCTTCGCGACCTGTCCCTCTGGGAAAAGCGCAACGACAAGATCATGACGCTCTCGGGCGGCATGAAGCGCCGCGTGCTCATCGCCAAGGCCCTCGCCCACGAGCCCGAGATCCTCTTCCTCGACGAGCCCACGGCCGGCGTCGACGTGGAGCTTCGCCGCGACATGTGGGCGCTCGTGAGGAAGCTGCGCGATTCCGGCGTCACGATCATCCTCACGACGCACTACATCGAGGAGGCCGAGGAGATGGCCGACCGCATCGGCGTGGTGAGCCGCGGGGAGCTGATCGTCGTCGAGGAGAAGGCGAAGCTCATGGCGAAGCTGGGCAAGAAGCAGCTCACCGTGCACTTGGTCGCACCCCTCGAGCGCGTGCCCGAATCGCTCGCGCAGTGGAAGCCGGTGCTGAAGAAGGAAGGACGCCAGCTCGAGTACACGTTCGACGCGCACGAGGAGCGCAACGGCATCCCCTCGCTGCTTCGCCGCCTCGACGAGCTCGCCATCGGCTACGACGACCTGCAGACGCACCAGAGCTCGCTCGAGGACATCTTCGTGAGCCTCGTGTCCGAAAAAGCATGAATACCCACGCCATCAACGCGATCTACCGCTTCGAGATGGCGCGCTTCGGGCGCACGCTGTGGCAGAGCCTCATCACGCCGGTCATCACGACGTCGCTTTACTTCATCGTGTTCGGCGCGGCGATCGGCCGGCGCATGTCGGAGATGGGTGGCGTGCCCTACGGGGAATT
Source organism: Usitatibacter sp. (assembly GCA_035308545.1). Classification (GTDB taxonomy): domain Bacteria; phylum Pseudomonadota; class Gammaproteobacteria; order Burkholderiales; family Usitatibacteraceae; genus Usitatibacter. Next base: position 15,666 of record DATGGI010000151.1, on the reverse strand, counting down.
CATCGTGCCCGGGCTCATCATGCTGTCGGTATTCACCGAGAGCCTCAACAACTCGTCCTTCGGGATCTACCTGCCCAAGTTCACGGGCACGATCTACGAGCTGCTCTCGGCGCCGGTATCGCCGCTCGAGATCGTGATCGCCTACGTGGGCGCCGCCGCCACCAAGTCGGTGATCCTGGGCCTCGTGATCCTCGCCACCGCCAATCTCTTCGTGCCGATCCAGGTCGCGCATCCGGTGTGGATGACGCTCTTCCTCGTGCTCACGGCCACGACGTTCTGCCTCTTCGGGTTCATCCTCGGCGTGTGGGCGAAGAGCTTCGAGCAGCTGTCGTTCATCCCCATGCTCGTGATCACGCCGCTCACGTTCCTGGGCGGCGCGTTCTACTCGATCGACATGCTCCCGGCGGCGTGGCGCACGTTCAGCCTCTTCAACCCGATCGTGTACCTCATCAGCGGCTACCGCTGGACGTTCTACAACGCGTCCGACGTCGATCCGTTGGTGAGCTTCGCCGCCACGGCAGGATTCTTCGCGGCGTGCGCCTTCGTCGTTGCCTGGATCTTCCGCACCGGCTACCGGATCAAGAACTGACGCCGAGCCCCCGGGCGCGGCCGATCGCGCGCTCGATCACGGCGAGCTCCTGCGATTCGAGGAGCGGCCCCTCCAGCGTGCAGCGCGCCTCCTGGGTCTCGGCGGTGCGGAACCTCGCCATCACGGGCTTGAGCGTTTGCTTCACGTGCGTCTCGTCGTAGCCGTTGAAGACGTGCCCCAGCAAGCCGCGGTCGAGATCGCTCGTGCCCATGGCCCAGTCGGCCACGGGGAACGTGAGGTTCATATTGCAATGCATCATGATCCCCATGTTGTGGTGCGCCGCGTGGTGCCGCCGGATCGTGTTCACGAAGGGCATGTTGCGCACGAACGAATTCTCGGGGACGTGGCAGCAGAAATGGAACGTCTCGTACACCATGTAGTGACCGACCATCGTGATGAACGTGACGTATCCCGCGTTGGGGTTCACGAGCGCTCCGACGAGCCACGCGACGAGCCCGCCGCCCACCGTCAGCACGGCGAGCACGCGCCACGGGAAGAACACGATGCGGAACTCGCGCACCGTGGAGATCGTGGGATCGTTGTCCGTGAAGTACTGGTGGTGCTGGCGCGTGTGGCGGTCGTAGATCGCGCGCAGCGCGAAGACGTCGCGCAGGCGATGCATCACGTACTTGTGCATCCACCACTCGTAGAAGTTGCCGGCGATGGCCACGGGAACGACGAGGAGCCATTCCCAGGTCGCGTCCTGCATGCGGCTCGCGCACCAGGCGATGGCGCCGATGCCCGCCGCATACATCACCCCGACATGGACGAACCCGTGGTACCACGGGCTGATCTGCGCGACGTATTGTTCCCGGAACCTGCGCTGCCTTTCGGTCATCATGGCGCGGCCCTCCTCCGGGAACATTGTCTCAAAGAAAGCTGCGGCCGGCCCACCACCCGATGGCGGCCATGAACGCCGATGCGGGAATCGTGAAGATCCAGGCCCAGACGATGTCGCCCGCGACACCCCATCGCACCGCCGAGAACTTGCGCGTGGCTCCCACGCCCACGATGGCGCCTGTGATCGTGTGCGTCGTGGACACCGGAATGCCCAGCGCGCTTGCGATGAAGAGCGTGATCGCGCCGCCGGTCTCCGCGCAAAAGCCGTGCACCGGCTTCAGCTTCGTGATGCGCTGCCCCATGGTGCGCACGATTCGCCAGCCGCCGATCAGCGTGCCCAGCGCGATCGCCACGTAGCAGGACACGATCACCCACGAAGGCGCGTCTTCCGTCGCTCCCGGGACCGACGCGGCGATGAGCAGCACCCAGATGATGCCGATCGTCTTCTGCGCGTCGTTGCCGCCGTGGCCGAGGCTGTAGAGCGACGCGGAGACGAGCTGCATTCGCCTGAACCATCGGTCCACGCGTGAGGGGCTCATCCTCCTGAATATCCACGACACCGCCACCAGCAGGAGCGCGCCCAGCACGAATCCCATCAGGGGCGAGAGGAAGATGAAGAGGACCGTCCTCGAGATGCCGTCGGCCACGAGGCAGGTCGTCCCCGCCTTCGCAACGCCCGCGCCGATGAGCCCGCCGATCAACGCGTGGGATGACGACGAGGGCAATCCGAAGTACCACGTGATCCCGTTCCACGTGATCGCGCCCACGAGCGCGCCGAAGACCACGTAGTGGTCGATGATCCCCGGATCGACGATGCCCTTGCCGACTGTCGCGGCTACCTTCAGGTGGAAAATGAAGTACGCGATGAAATTGAAGACCGCGGCCATTCCCACGGCCACGTGCGGCTTCAATACACCCGTGGACACGACCGTTGCGATCGAGTTGGCCGCATCGTGCAGCCCGTTCATGAAGTCGAAGGCGAGCGCGAGCACCACGAGGAACACCAGGACGCCCAGCGTCATCGTCATCGGGCTCATCGCGGTGACGCCTTCAAGCGTTCTCGAGCGCGATGCCTTCGGCGAGGTTCGCCACGTCGAGGCAGCGGTCCGTGATCGCCTCGAGCAGCTCGTAGATCGCCTTCATCTTGATCACCTCGCGCACGTCCTGCTCTTCGCGGAAAAGACGCGAGATGGCCGAGCGCATCACGCGATCGGCATCGGATTCCAGGCGGTCGATCTCGTCGCACGTCTTGATGATCGCCTCGAACTTGCCCTCCTTGCTGCCGAGGAGCGCGACCACGTCCTTCACCCGCTCGCAGCACTTCACTCCGATGTCCGCGAGGCGCTGGCACTCGGCGGTCACGGACTTCACGTCGTAGAGCGAGAGCGATTCGCTGGTGTCCTGGACGAGGTCGCAGATGTCGTCCATGGCGTTCACGAGCTGGTGGATGTGGTCGCGGTCCAGCGGGGTGATGAACGAGGTATGCAGGAGGCGGATCGCCTCGGCCGTGATGCGGTCGGCCGCGTGCTCGGCGTCGTCGATGATCCGGGCGTGCTGCTCGCGCTCGTCGTACTTCTCCATGAGCACCTTGAGCTCATGCGCGGCGCGCACGACTTGGCCCGCGTGGGCGTTGAACAGCTCGAAAAAGCGGCCTTCCTTGGGGAGCAATCTGCCGAACATGGCGTCGCGTGAAGTCAGTGTCACGCGAGTGTAACAAAACCTACTTCATCGCCGCTTTCAGCGCGTCGGCGCGCCTGCAGGAGTTGTTGGCGCCCGCGTCGCACGCATAGCGCAGGAAATGCTCTCCCTTGGCGTTGCGCGAAGCTTCTGCCTGGGACAGGGAGTCGACCCCCGGCCAGCCGATCAGGTATCCGAAGCCGGTGAAGGCGCAGGCATCGGCCTTGCGGCGGTCCGTGTTGCAGGCGACCTCGTTGTCCTTGAACAGGCGCATCACGGCGTTCTTCATCGCATCGTCGCCGCGCGCGAAAGCGTGGAGCTGAAGCGACACGATCTTCTCGGCCTCGGGTGCGAACTCCCCCTGGGACTTGGCCAGCGCCGCCGCGGCCTTCGCGCACGCCTCCGCGCCCCAGTAGCTGCAGTAGCGTTCGTATTGGCCGGTCTCGTTGGCCCGGTCGTCGCAGGCCCTGGTGTTGCCCATCCTGCAGGCGGTCTCCACCATGGACCCACCCAGCTTCGCGCACGCCGCGGGATACTCGAGGTCGCAACCTTTCTTGAAGAACTCCGCGCCCTTCGCGCCGCCGAGGGCCGCGCCCACGTCGATGCAGCCCCGGCCTTCGCCCCCATCGCAGGCCCTGGTGCGCAGCTCGATGTCGTGCGCGTCGTTGGCGGCGCCCTTCTTCTCGGCGACCAGCGCGAGGGCAAGCGAGTAGCACGGCGCGCCGCCGAGCTTCGTGCAGGACTCCGCCGCGAGGATCCTCGCGCGCGCCACGTCGCGCATTTCACGCGGGCCGTTGATGAAGAGATCGATCTGCCGCGCGCAGGACAGGCCATCGCCCGCGACGCAGGCTTTGTCGAGAGCCTTCGCGCCATCGACGAAATCGCTCGGCATCGCCTTGGAGCGCGCCATGCGAACCCAGCCCGCGGCGCCGCACGCCTCGTTGACGCCCTGGGCACATCCCGCCTTGAACCCGTCCTCGTAGGGTTTGAGATCGCCTTCCATGATGCCGCTGCGCATGCGGCGCGAGACGCGGACGCAATCGGCGGCGACGCCCTGCTTGCATTTGGCGATCGATGCCGTATACGCGGAGTTCACGGCGTCGCGGCCGGGGCGGAAGAACGCCTCATCGTCGTAGGAGGAGCCGGCTGCGGGCGCGGCACAGGCGAAAGCGGGCACGGCAAGGGCGAACGCGGCGGCGAGGCGCCACGGGAGCAAGGGCTTGGGCATGGGCAGTCGTTTGTTGTTGTGCGTGGAGTATAATGCCTGCCACCGAAATCTCCTTCCACGGATCACACCGATGACACGCGCACGCAACTACCTCGGTCTCCCGGGCTTCGCCCCGGCGATCGTGCGTCCGCGCGCGGCCTCGCCGTCCTCGGGCGAAGACTGATCCGCGGGCCGCAAGCCCGCCGGAATGAGAGGCGGGAAACATCGGTCCGAAAACACCTCCGAAGTTTTTCCGCCACCGCGTTGACGCGACGGTGCGCCGTCGCATTTTGAAGACGAGCAACACATGGCGACATTGCTGGCAAACCTGATTCCGAGCCGCTGGCTCTCCGGCCTCTGGCTCAACTCCGACTTCCGCAAGCTCTGGGGATCGCTCACGATCGTCCACTTCGGCGGCCAGGTCACGTTCCTCGCGCTGCCACTCACGGCGGCGCTGATGCTGAACGCGACGCCGTTCGAGGTGGGCGTGCTGACGGCCCTCGAAGCCCTTCCCTATCCGCTGTTCGGCCTCTTCGCCGGAGTGCTGGTGGACCGCGCGCGCAAGCTCCCCGTGATCATCGCCTGCGACGTGGGCCGCGGCATCGCGCTAGCCGCGATCCCGGCGTGCGCGTGGCTGAACCTGCTCTCGATGCCCGTGCTCTACGCCGTGGGCTTCTTCATCGGGCTGCTCACGGTGATCGGCTGGCCGGCCTACCAGGTGCTTATGACCGAGCGCGTGGGCCGCGAGAACCTGGTCGAGGCGAACGCGAAGATCGGCCTCGCGGATTCCGCGGCGCAGCTCATGGGCCCCGGGCTCGCGGGCGCGTTGATCCAGTGGCTCACGGCGCCTTTCGCGCTCGCGTTCGACGCGATCTGCTTCTTCTTCTCCGCGTGGATGCTGCGCGGCATTCCTCCGGCCGCGACCGACGAGCCGAAGGCGGTGGCGCGCTCGGTGAAGAGCGAGATCCTCGAGGGACTGCGCGTGGTGTGGCACAACCGCATCCTCCGCGCGATCGTGTGGTCCATCGGCCTCTGGCAGGTATGCCGCCACGCGTTCATCGCGATGGTCGTGCTCTACGCCGCGCGCGAGCTGGATTTCTCCGCGGGACACGTGGGCGCGCTCTTCATGGTGTCGGGCCTCGGATCGTTCGCGGCATCCGCCGTGACGGAGCGGCTCAACGCGCGCTGGGGGATGGGACCCACGATGCTCGCGGGCCTCGCGGGGACCGGCTTCGCGTGGCTCGTGATCGGCTGCGCTTTCGGCCCCTACTGGGTGGCCTCGCTCATCTTCGGCGTGGGTCTCTTCCTGCTCGACCTCTCCGGGATGATCTTCTTCATCAACTACCTGTCGCTACGCCAGGCGGTGACGCCCGATCGCCTCCTGGGGCGCGTGACGGCGACGATGATCTCGCTCACGGTTTCCACGGCGCCGCTGGGCGGGCTCGCGGGCGGATGGATCGCCGGCCACTTCGGGCTGCGTGCGGCGATGCTCACGGCGGGTTTCGCGGCCCTGCTGCTCGCGCCGCTCGTTTCGGTCTTCTCCCCGATCGCGCGGATGCGCGAGCTGCCGGGGCCGCAGGAGCCGCCGGCGGAAATCGAAAGCGCCGCCGAGGAATTGAGCGCCTAGGCTACTGCTTGTCGCACTCCCTGATGGCGTCCTCGAGGGGATTGTTGGCCGGGTTCGCCTGGAGATTGCGCATGCGGTAGCGCGAGGTCTCCAGGTCGGCCTGGGCGAACTTCTGCTGCAGCTCGCTCACGTGCTTGGGCGGGTTTCCCGTGGCGCTGTCGGTGGTCGTGGGCATCACCTTGCAGTCGGCGTTGGCCAGCTTGATGGGCTGGTCCTTCATCTGCTGGTCGGCACAACCGACCAGGGCGAACAGGGCAAGCGCAGAAAGGATCGTGATCGATTTCATGGTGGAGCTCCCGGCTGGATACCAGTCCATTCTACGCCCCAGCCCCCTCTCCGGTTGACCGGCTCCAGGGGTGAATCCAAGTGCATATCCGGCTCCGTCCAACCCCATGAGAAAGGAGCCGATTTGTCCGGCCCCCTGGGAAAACCGATAATGCAGGCCGCCCTGGCCCTTGGAGAATGCGATGGACTTGAACGGACCCGCAGTGCTGGTACCGCTGCTGGGAATGCTGGTGACGTTCGGCCTGCCGGTGCTGCTGGTCGCCGTGATCCTCTACTACAAGCACCGCAAGAACGCCCTGACCCACGAGACGATCTCGAAGCTCGCGGAAAAGGGAATGCCGGTCCCGGCCGAGCTGCTGACGCCCCCCCCGCCGCGGGGCGAGCCCAACCTGCAGGCGGGCCTCGTGCTGGTGGGCCTGGGATTGGGCCTCGGGATCTTCTTCGAGCAGGTGGGAGCGCCCTGGTCCATCGGGTTGATTCCCGGCCTCATGGGACTGGCCATCCTCATCGGGTGGAAGATCGAGCGCGACAAGCGAAGCTAGCCCCCTCACCGCACGATCCGATGAGCTCGGCCGCCGCTCCCAGCGACGCCGAACTGATCGTCGCCGTCCTCGAGCGCGACGATCGGCAGGCCTTCGCGCGCCTGGTCGAGCGCCACCAATCGAAAGTCCGCACCGTGCTGCGCCGCCTCACCAAGGGAGACCACGCACTCGCCGACGACCTCGCGCAGGAGACGTTCGTCCTCGCGTGGCGCAACCTGCGGCACTTCCGGTTCGAGGCGCGATTCTCGACATGGATCTACCGCATCGCGTTCAACGCCTGGCAGAGCGAGGCGCGCAAGAAACGCGAGATCGCCATGGACATCGACGACGACGCGCCGCTTGCCGGCCCGGAGTCCTTCGAGGAAATGCCCGATATCGTCTCGCGCATGGATCTCGAGCGCGCGATGGCGTGCCTCTCCGATGGCGAACGCGCCGCGATCGCCGCTTGCTACTACGCGGACCTCTCCCACGAGGAGGCCTCGGTCGCGCTCGGAATGCCCCTGGGAACCGTGAAGACTCACGTGATGCGCGCCAAGGCGAAGCTCAAGGCGCGCCTCGTCGCGAAGGAACCCTCATGAATGCCACCGACAAGCTCGACCGCATCCTTCGACGCGACGCCGCCGAAGACATCGCCGACGAAGGATTCGCAGCGCGCGTGATGGCGGCCCTCCCCGCCCGCGAGCCGCGCCGCCAGTCCGGATTGAATCCCACGCTCGTCCTCGGCTCTGCGGCGGTGGGAAGCCTCCTCGCGGTCGCCTTCGCGCCCGCGAACGCCAATATCCTCCAGGGCATGATCGACCTCTACCAGCACCATGCGCTCACGCCCGCTGCGTACGTGAGCATCGGGATGTCGGCGATCCTCCTCGTCTCCGCGGCGCTGCTCGCGCGCGACGCGTAGTTCGGGGTCAGACCCCGGGAGGGGTCACTTCGCGGGGTCTGACCCCGAAGGATGTCACCGGCGCGCCGCCCGGCGCGTTAGGTTGCAATGCCCCGACGCCAACGACTTCGCTTGCCCGGCCTTCCACTCCACGTGATCCAGCGTGGAGTCGATCGTGCGCGCTGCTTTCGATCTCAAAGCGATCGCTCGAGGTATCTCGAGCTTCTCGAGGAAGCCGCATTCCTGTCGAAGTGCAGCATCCACGCTTACGTCCTCATGGACAACCATGTCCATCTGCTGGCGAGCCCGCAGGAACCCGCATCCATATCGAAGATGATGAAGCGCATCGGAGAACGGTACGTCCAGGGATTCAACAAGCGGCACGGGCGAACCGGCACGCTGTGGGAAGGACGATTCCGGTCGTCGCTCGTGGAAACGGAACGGTACTTTCTCCATTGCCAGCGCTACATCGAGCTGAATCCCGTTCGCGCCGGGCTCGTGAGGCATCCGCATGACCATCCCTGGTCGAGCTATCGGGCCAACGCCGAGGGAGCGACATCATTCATTCTGGCGCCGCACCCGCAATACCTCGCGCTGGCTTCAACGGAGCTCGAAAGGCGGGAGGCTTATCGACGGCTGTTCGCAGGCGCGATTCCCGGTGATCTGGTCCATCGAATCCGCGTGTCGATCAACTCGGGCGCCCCGCTGGCCGATGAGGAATTCATCGTGAACCTGGAGCGGCAAACGGGATGCACGCTGTCGCGCGGCAAGCGAGTCAGGCTCCCAATCGCCGAAATCGCAGGGAGCCCAACCGTGGCCGACACGAACTAGGGGTCTGACCCCGAAGCAATTACTTCAGCAGGTGCGCGATCGCCGCGCGCTCCTCGTTGAGCTCTTTCTGGGTCGCGGCGATCTTCGCTTTCGCGAAGTCGTTGTGCTCGAGGCCCTTCACGATCGTGTACTGGCCGCCGGAGCAGGTGACCGGATAGCCGAACATGATTCCCTCCGGAATGCCGTAGCTGCCGTCGGACGGAATTCCCATCGAGACCCAGTCGGCCGTACCTGCGACCCAGTCGCGAACGTGATCGATGGCCGCGTTGGCCGCCGATGCCGCAGACGAGAGCCCGCGCGCGTCGATGATCGCCGCTCCGCGCTTCTGCACGGTCGGGATGAAGGTGCCCTCGATCCACGCCTGGTCGTTGATGAGCTTCGCCGCATTCTGGCCGGCGACCTCGGCGTGGAAGACATCCGGATATTGCGTGGCCGAATGGTTGCCCCAGATGCTCATCTTCTTCACGTCGGTGACGGCCTTGCCGGTTTTCTGGGCGACCTGCGTCATCGCGCGGTTGTGGTCGAGGCGCATCATCGCCGTGAACTGCGTGGGCTTGAGCGACGGGGCGTTCTTCATCGCGATGAGCGCGTTGGTGTTGGCGGGGTTGCCGACGACAAGCACTTTCACGTCGCGCGAAGCCACTTCGTCCAGCGCCTTGCCCTGCGGCACGAAGATCGCTCCGTTGGCTTCGAGGAGATCCTTGCGCTCCATGCCCGGGCCGCGGGGACGCGCGCCGACGAGCAGCGCGACGTCGACATCCTTGAATGCGACCTTGGGATCCGAGGCGGGAACCATCGACTGCAGCAGCGGGAACGCGCAGTCGTCCAGCTCCATCATCACGCCCTTCAGGGCCTTCTGCGCCTTCTCGTCGGGGATCTCCAGGAGCTGGAGGATCACGGGCTGGTCCTTGCCGAGCATCTCGCCGCTCGCGATGCGGAACAACAGGCTGTAGCCGATCTGGCCGGCCGCGCCGGTGACGGCGACGCGCATGGGCTTCTTCATGGGGCTCCTGGATTCCGGGTACGGGGAAACCCGAAATTATACGTGACCCATCGTTCGGGGTCAGACCCCTGAAGCCGGCATGGCAAGGGGTCTGACCCCGAACTATTTCCGCGCGAGCGAGATCACGAGGACGCCGGCGAGGACCAGCAGCGCGCCGGCGATCTGCACGCCGGTCACCGGTTCGCCGAGGAAGATCGCACCGAGCAGGATCGTCGAAAGCGGCCCCACGGACCCGATGATCGACGCGTGGCTCGCGCCGATGCGCCGGATCCCTTCCGACGTCATCACGATCGGTAGCACGGTCGAGACGACCGCCATCAGCAGCGACAATCCGTACACCGGCATCGGCTGCGACAGGATCACCGAGGCGTCGCGCGTCACGAGGAAGTGCACCACGACGGCCACGCTCGACACCAGCCCCGCGTAGGACGCGAAGCGCAGGCTCCCGACGCGCCCGACAAGCCTGCCGCTGCCGATCAGGTACGCCGCGTAGAAGAGCGCCGAGAGCAGCACCCAGAACGATCCCAGCAGCACGTTGCCCGTCTGCGTGGACAGGTCGTTGTAGAAGACGAAGAAGATGCCCGCGTACGAGATCGCGATCGCGAAGACGTCGCGCCCCGTGACGCGGCGGCTGAAGAGAAGCGCGGAGAAGATCACGACGAACGTGGGGTGCACGAAGAGCAGCAGCCGCTCGAGGGCCGCCGTCACGTATTGCAGGCCGAGGAAATCGAAGTAGCTCGCGAGGTAGTAGCCGATGAATCCCATCGCAACGACCCAGCGGCGATCGGCCGGCGCGACGGGAACCACGCCCGGGCGGGTCGCGGCCCACCATCCGAGCAGCGCGAAGAAGGGCGCCGAAAGCAGCATGCGAAGCGCGAGCAGCGTGACTGCATCCACGCCGTAGCGATAGGCGAGCTTGATGATGATCGCCTTCCCGGAAAACGCGATGGCGCCGCCGGCGACGAGCAGCGCGCCCGAGAGCCGCGCGTTGCGCTCTTGCGCGCTCAACTAGATCCGGTCGGCCGGGCCGGCGAACCGGCTGGCCTCGTTCTCGTGGTCCTTGGCGCGCGTGAGCGAGCCGTCGGCGGCGAGCAGCAGCGAATCGATGCCCGTCGCATCCCGCGGAAACCGGGCGTAGCCCACGGAGGTGCGCACGGAAACGCCGGAGTAGTCGAACTGGAGCGTGCGGTGTATCGAACGCGCGAACGCCTCCGCGTCCGCCCCTTCGCCGGCTCCGGCCGCGAGCACGGCGAACTCGTCGTCGCCGATCCGAGCCGCGAGATGCTCCCCGCTCACCTGCTGCATGCGCGTGGCCACCTCCTTGAGGACGCCGTCGCCCGCCCGATGGCCGATCACCGCGTTCATCCGGCGGAACGCGTCGACGTCCACGAGGACGAGCACCGCATTCGATTGCTGCCCGATCGCCTTCAGCCTGGCGCCGGCGCTCCGCAGGAAGCCCGCGCGGTTCGCGAGCCCCGTCACCGGGTCGCCGCTCGACACACGCTGCAGGTCCTCGAGGCTTCCCATGAGCCTCTCGGCCGAATAACGGCCCACCACCGCGAAGATCGTGACGATCACGAGGAATTCGGGAAATCCGGGCCACGTGGACAGCGCCCCGATGCGGCTTCGCGTGAGCCCGTTCAGGTCCAGCAGGAAGGCTGTGGAACCCGCCACCATCGTGAACGCCGCGAGCGCGTAGAAGCGTTTTCGCGACAGGAGCAGCGAGCTGAAGGCCACGATCCCGCCGTAGGCGGTGATCACGACATCGTGCACGCCCAGCGGACTCAGGATCAGCACCATCGTGACCAGCGTCACCATCACCACGCACAGCAACACGAGTGCGGCTTCGTTGTGCCCCGCCCTCGAGTATCCCCATGCCGAGATGCCGAGCGGCGTCGCGAGCGCGAAGAGGATCGCGAGGTCGCGCTGCCCGATCATCGCGTGGAACGTCGACCCCACGAAGAGCGCGAGCGTCACCACGATGACCGACACGCGGACGATTGATGTCATCGGCGCGGAGTCCGAGGGATCGTGGATGAAGGGCATTGCGGAGTCTAGGGAGCGACGCGAACCTGGTAGAGGACTGTACCGCTTCCGCCCGCGGCGAGCGAGCCGGTGAGCGTCCACACGACGGAACCGGTGCCGTTCACGGCCGGCGACGTGGTCACGTTGCACGCCGTGATCGCCGCCGGCAGCGGCGTTCCGCAGCTCGCCGACTGGAAGGTCGTGAAGGCCGGCGTCGAGTCCGTGATCACGATCGCCGAGAGCGAGCCACCCGCGGGGTTCGTGTAGGTGACGGCGTATTCGAGGATGTCGCCCGGCTTCGCGGTATTCGACGTCCCCACCGGCGTGCCCTGCGTCACGTTGCGCACGGACTTCGCGAGCGTGAGGCCCGAGCCGCCCGCCGCGCCCACAGTCGTCGTGTCGGTGCGCGTGATGGTCTGCGTCGAGTTGAAGGTCGAGGTGACGGAGATCACGTTCTGCGCGTTGAACGGCGCGCCCGCCGGAATGTTGTCGGCGACGATGATGCAGACCGTGCCGCCCGCGGCCACCGCGACCGCGCCCGAGAGCGGCGTCGTGCCTTCGGCACCGTTCAGCGTCCCGCTGCAATCGGTGTCGCGGTAGATCACCTGCGTCCAGCCCGCGACGGGCGGCGTGACGAGGTTCGTGGTCGCGAACGAGACGTTGCCCGCGCTGCCCGCGTTGAACGTATGCGCGTAGTACACGGTCGTGCCCGGCGGCGAGGTTTGCGCGTTGTCGGGCGCGAAGGTGTTCACCGAAGCGGCATTCACGTTGGTCGGATCGAAGGCGCTGTTGTTGGCGTTGTTGGCCGGGGGCTCGTTGCCGCCGGAGACGCTCGCCTGGTTCGTGACCGAGGGCACGGCAACGGATGCGACGGACACCGTGAGCGTGATCGGATTGCCGCTGGTGGCGCCGGCGGCGATCACGGCCGGGCTCGTGCAGGTCACGACCTGCCCGACCGCGCCGCAGGTCCACGTGGTTCCCGTCGCCGAGGAGAACGCGAGTCCGGTGGGCAGCGTATCGGTCACGGTGATGAGGCCCGACGTGGGCGCCGTGCCGAGTGTGTTGTCCACCGTGAGCGTATAGACGCCGTTCACGCCGACCGTGAACGAGCCCACGTGAGATTTCGTGAGGCGCAGGTCCGGCGTGATGATCGTGGTGTTCACCGACGAGCTGTTGTTGCCCGCACCCGTGTTGGTGGGATCGTTCGGATCCGTCGTGCCGGCCGGCGCCAGGATCTTCGCGGTGTTCGTGACGATGCCCGATTGCGGCGCCGTTCCCGACAGGGTGATCGTCACCGAGCCGGTCGCGGGCAGTGTCGTCACCGTGCTGGTCACGTTGTTGCCGACGATGTTCACGGCGCCGCAAACCGCGCCGCCGGTCGCGCCGCCGCAGCTCGCCGTGAGGCCTGTCACGGTCGAGGGCACCGCGTCGCTGTAGTTCGCGCCGTTGGCCGCCTGCGGGCCCGCGTTGGAGATCACGGTGGTCCACGTGATCAGGCCGCCGTTCACGACGCTCGCGGGGCCGGTCTTCGCGACGGAAACGTCCGCCACCGGGCTCACGCCGAGCGAGGCGCTCGCGGCGACGACGTTCGGGCCGATGCTGGTTGTGAGCGTGCCCGCCGGGATCGTGTTGTTGAGCGCCGCGCCCGAGGACGCCGAAGTCACGTCGATCTTCACCGTGCACGTGCCGTTCGCCGGCACCGTGCCGCCCGTGAGCGTGACGCTCGAAGCCGTGTTGGACGCCACGCCGCCCGCGCACGTGGTGGCGAGGTTCGGCGTCGGGGCCACCGCGAGGCCCGCGGGGAACGTATCGGTCAGCGACGTCACCGTGATCGGCAACGCGTTGTTGTTTCCGATCGTGATGGTGAGCGTCGAGACGCCGTTCGTCACGATTGTCGCCGGCGCGAAGGCCTTGGCGATCGTGGGCGAGACCGAGGTGACCGTGAGCGTGGCGGTGTTCGACACCGGGCCCGTCGCGGTCTGCGTCGTCGATACGCCCGAAGTCGTGTTCGGGTTCGCGCCGATCGCCGTTCCGCGCACGACGATCGTGACCGTGCAGGACAGGCTCGCCGGGACCGACAGGCCCGTGAACGCGAGCGCGGTCTGGTTCGCCGCGAAGACGTTGCCGCCGGCGCCCGCGCACGTGCCGCCGGCCGGGCCCGCGCTGTCGATCACCATGCCCGAGAGCGTGTCGGTGAAGGCGCCGTTCGTGAGCGCGAACGCGTTGGCGTTGGTGAGCGTGAATGTGATCGTGCTCGTCGTGCCCAGCGGGATCGACGCCGGCGCGAAGGCCTTCGAGATCGTCGGCGCGCCCGCGACGGAGAGCGACGCCGACGCGGCGGTTCCGGCAGGCGCCTGGGTGCTCGTCGCCGTGCTCGTCGTATTCGTGATCGAGGACGACGTCGTCACCGATTGCGTGATCGTGCAGCTGCCGTTCGGCGGGATCACGCCCGTGTTGAATCCGACCGAGGTGCCCGCGTTCACGCCGCCCGTCAACACGGCGCTGCCGCCCGCCGTGCAGGCGACGCTTCCCGCCGCGGTGTTCGACAGGCCCGCCGGGTACGCATCGCCGATCGCGACACCCGTGAGGTTCGCCGGGTTCGCCGACGGGTTCGAGACCACGATCGTCATGGTCGCGCTGCCGGCGGCCGGGATCGAGGTCGGCGCGAAGGACTTCGTGACCGTGGGCGCCGCGAAGACGCTGAGCGTCGCGGACGACGGCACGCCGGTGCCCGCGTTGCCCGTGGAGATCGGTCCCGTGCTGTTGAGGTACGCGCCCGCGGCGGCGGCCGTGACGTTGACGGTGATCGTGCACGAAGACAGGGACGGGATCGTCGCGCCCACGAGCGAAGCGCTCGCCGCGCCCGCGTTCGCGGTGACGGTGCCCGTGCACCCTGCTCCACTCACGGCGCCATTAGGCGTCGCCGTATTCACGAGCCCCGCCGGGTAGTTGTCGGTGAAGCCCGCCGCGCTCACCGCCGTGCCGTTGGCGTTCGTGAGCACGATGGTCAGCACCGACGTGCCGCCGGTTCCGATGGTGGACGGAGCGAAGGACTTGGCCGCGGTCGGCGCCGCGATCACCGTGAGGCCGCTCGACGTCACGGCGTTGGTGACGCGCGCCGTGCCCGAGATGTTCGCGGCCGTGTTGTTGTACGGTCCGCCCACGATGTTCGAGGTCACGTCCACCGTGATCACGCACGAGGCCATGGCGGCGCTCATCGTGGCGCCGGTCACCGTGATCGACGGCGGCGCGGCCACCGTGGAGACGACTCCTGTACCGGACGAGCACGTCGTCGTGATGTTCGGCGCCGCCGCTACCGAGACGTTGGCCGGCAGGTTGTCGGTGAAGTTGATGCCGCTCTGCGCCGGATTGCCCGTGCCATTGGCGAGCGTGAACGTGAGTGTCGATGTGCCGCCTTGCGCGATCGTCGACGGCGAGAACGCCTTGTTGAGCGAGGCCTGCGTGAACGTCACCGTCTGGTTGCTCACCCCGTTCACCAGCGCGCCGCCAACCGTCACCTGCGGCGCGCCATTCGTGTAGGCACCCGGCGTCGCGCTCGTGACGTCGACCGAGATCGTGCAAGTGCTCGGGCCCACGGCGGCATTCACGCCCGTGGCACCCGTGGTGAAGGTCGCTGCGCCCGCCGTCGCGGTGACCGGTGCGCCACCGCAAGTGTTGGCGACGTTGGGCACCGCGGCGACTACCAGGGCGCCCGAAGGCACGCCTGCGGGTAGCGCGTCCGTGAACGTAAGGCCCGTGCGTGCAGGCGCACCTGCCGGGTTCGTGATCGTGAACGTGAGCGTGGTCGTTTGGCCCACTCCCAGTGTCGAAGCCAGGAACGCCTTCGTGAGCACCGGCGGCGCCTGCACCGTGAGGCCGCTCGAGGTCACGGCGTTCGTGACGCGCGCCGTACCCGTGATGTTCGCGGCCGCGTTGGTGTACGGACCTCCCACGACATTCGACGTGACGTCGACCGTGATCGTGCAGGAGGCCATGGCCGCGCTCATGGTCGCGCCGGTCACCGTGATGGAAGGCGGCGCCGCCACGGTTGAGACCACGCCCGTGCCCGACGGGCACGTCGTCGTGATGTTCGGCACGGCCGCGATCGAGACGTTGGCCGGCAGGTTGTCCGTGAAGTTGATGCCGCTCTGGGCAGGATTGTT
>DATGGI010000150.1:0-12389 GCA_035308545.1 Usitatibacter sp. | reverse complement strand
TTGGTGAACTTGTCGTTGCCCCACTCGAAAATGCGATGGGTGTATTCCCAGTACTCGGTGAGCGACTCGCCCTTCCACGCGTACACGGGAATGCCCGCCGCGGCGATCGCGGCGGCGGCATGGTCCTGCGTCGAGAAGATGTTGCACGAGGCCCAGCGCACCTCGGCGCCGAGCGCGACCAGCGTCTCGATGAGCACGGCGGTCTGGATCGTCATGTGCAGCGACCCGGTGATGCGCGCGCCGCGAAGCGGCTGCACGGCGGCGTATTCCTCGCGGATCGCCATGAGTCCGGGCATCTCGGTTTCCGCGATGAGGATTTCCTTGCGTCCCCAATCGGCGAGCTTGAGGTCGGCGACCTTGTAGTCGGTGAAGCCTTCGGCTTTGGTGCGGGCATTCATGTCGTTCCCTTTCGTCGTCAAAGGGTGACCTGCCGCGGGGAGATTTGGCGCTGGGCTCGTCTCCCGTGAGCGAGTCACGGATCAACGAGCGCCGTTGCGGTGGATACCCCGAGCCTGGCGGGCTTGCGCCCGTTGCAACGCTCCTCGGGGAGACGCATATTCTACCGGAATTAGGACGGATCCTGTCCGCTTTAGGGGCTATCGTGCCGCCATGAACAAACCTCTCCTGCTGGGCTGCAAAGGGTGCGGGAACGCGATCGTCGAGAGCGCGTTCGCCGTGGCGGGCATTCCGATCGACTATGAGGAAGTGGACTATTCGGCCGAGAGCCCGACACGCGCGCGGCTCTTGTCCGTGAACCCGTTGGGCCAGGTGCCGTCGCTCGTGCTGCCCGACGGGCGCGTGATGACGGAGAGCCTCGCGATGATCCATCACATCGACGATCACGCGCCGAAGGCCGGGCTCATCCCGCCGCCAGGCGACGCCACCCGCGAGACGTTCTATCGCTGGGCCGTGTTCATCGTCGCCGCGCTCTATCCCACGTTCACCTACGGCGACGATCCGAAGAAGTGGGTGCCGGACGAGAATGGTTCGAAGATGCTTCGCGAATCCACCAATCGCCACCGCGAGGCGATGTGGAAGCAGCTCGAGTCGGTCGCGGGCTCGCCGTGGTTCCTCGGCGGGCGCATGAGCGCCCTCGACCTCTACTTCGCCTCGATGGTGTACTGGCGCCCGGGCCGAAAGTGGTTCGACGACAACGCGCCGAAGATCTCTGCCATCGCAAAAAAAGCCGCGGCGCTGGACGCCGTGGCCCCGGTGATCGCGAGGAACTTCAGCTGACTGGGTCCCCGCCTTCGCGGGGACGGCGAAAGAGAATCAATCGGCCGCGGCAAATGCACGGGGCTGCGCTGCTCCCTTCAGCCCCGCGGCCTCTCTCAGAGCCGCCGCTTTATCCGTCGCTTCCCACGTGAACTCGGGCTCTTCGCGGCCGAAGTGGCCGTAAGCCGCGGTCTTCGCGTAGATGGGGCGCAGCAGGTCCAGCATCTTCACGATGCCGCGCGGGCGCAGGTCGAAGTGCTCCTGCACGAGCTGGGCGATCTTCTCGTCCGGGATCGCGCCCGTGCCTTCCGTGTAGACCGTGATGTTGATGGGGCGCGCAACGCCGATCGCGTAGCTCACTTGGATCGTGCACTGCTTCGCGAGGCCGGCGGCCACGACGTTCTTGGCGACGTAGCGCGCGGCATACGCGGCCGAGCGATCCACCTTCGAGGGATCCTTGCCGGAGAACGCGCCGCCACCGTGGGGGCACGCGCCGCCATAGGTATCGACGATGATCTTGCGCCCCGTGAGGCCGCAGTCGCCCTGCGGACCGCCGACCACGAAGCGTCCCGTCGGGTTCACGAGGTACTTCGTGTTCTTGAGGAGCTCCTTCGGAAGCACCGGCTTGATGATGTTCTCGATCACCGCGTCGACGAACTCCTTCTTCATCTTCGGCCCATCGGACATCTCGGGCGCGTGCTGCGACGAGAGCACCACCGTGTCGATCTCGGCGGGCTTGCCGTCCACGTACTTGAACGTGACCTGGCTCTTGGCGTCCGGGCGCAGGTACGGCATTCGGCCGTCGCGGCGCAACATCGCCTGGCGCTCGACCAGGCGGTGCGCGTAGTAGATGGGCGCGGGCATGAGCACCGGCGTCTCGTCGCACGCGTAGCCGAACATGAGGCCCTGGTCGCCGGCGCCCTGGTTGAGGGGATCGTCCTGTGCCTGGTCGACGCCCTGCTTGATGTCGGGGCTCTGCTTGTCATAGGCCACGAGCACGGCACAGCCCTTGTAGTCGATGCCGTAGTCGGTATTGTCGTAGCCGATCTTCTTGATCGTGTCGCGCGCGACGTGGATGTAGTCGACGTTCGCCTTCGTCGTGATCTCGCCGGCGAGCACCACGAGGCCCGTGTTGCACAGGGTCTCGGCCGCGACTCGGCTCGGGGGGTCCTGCGCTAGAATGGCGTCGAGGATGGAGTCGGAGACCTGGTCGGCCACCTTGTCCGGATGACCTTCGGAGACCGACTCGGACGTGAACAGGAACTCGCTCTTCATTTCGACGACTCTCCGCGAACGCGTTATCGCGCAACGTGGAATTTTACCATCCATTTGAAGCTCCTCCTGCGCCTCATAGCCCGTCTTCCGCTCGGTGCCACCCATGCGCTGGGCGCATTCCTTGGGCGCGCCGTGTACATGCTCTCGCCCCGGTATCGCAACCGGGTCCTGGAGAACCTGGGGTCCAGTGGGCTGTGTCCCAATCGCGAAGCGCTCCACGCGCTCGCGCGCAGCAACGCGGCCGAGATCGGCAAGGGCGCCGCCGAGCTCGCGTGGGCCCTGTTCCGCCCACTCGGGGAGATCGCGGCGATGATGAAGGCGCGCGACGGATGGGACGCGGTGGAGCGGCTCAAGGCGGGAGGCAAGCCGATGATCTTCGTGACGCCCCATCTCGGGGGCTACGAGATGATGGGACGCTACCTCTACGACGTGCTGCCCGGCTTCCTCATCGCGATGTACCGCCCGCACAAGCTCGACTGGTTCGAGCGGATGATCCGCGAAGGCCGCGACCGCGGCTCGGGCCCCGACAGCACGCACACCGCCACAGCCTCGATCGCGGGGGTGCGCAAGGTCCTCAAGCACATGCAGGCCGGCGGCGGCACGTTCATGCTTCCCGACCAGGTGCCGGGGCTGGGCGATGGCGAGTGGGCCGAATTCTTCGGACGCCCCGCGTACACGATGACGCTCGTGGGACGCCTGCAGCAGGCCTCCGGCGCGGCGATCGTGTTCTGCTTCGCCGAACGGCTGCCCGACGCGGGCGGCTTCATCGCGCATTTCCGCGTGCTGGAGGAGACGCTGCCCCATGATCGGCACGAGGCCACGCTCAGGGTGAACCAGGGGATCGAAGAGCTCGTGCGCATGTGCCCCGTCCAGTACCTGTGGGGCTACAACCGCTACAAGCGCCCGGCGGGCGCGCCTCCGCCGCCTGCGCAGACGCTGCGGTCCCTCAGCTGAGGTGCGCATCCTCCTCATCGGTGCGTCGGGATTCATCGGCCGCGAGCTCTTCGCGGCGCTGGAGGAGCGCGGCCATCGCGTCGTTGCCGCCGTGCGCAACCCCGCCGCGGCGCCGCGATTCGCCCGCGAAGCGCCGATCACGATCGACCTCAACCAGGACACGACAGTCGATTCATGGATTCCGCGCCTGGACGGAATCGACGCGGTCGTGAACTGCGCCGGCATCCTGCAGGGCACGCGCGGCCAGTCCATCGATGCGATCCACGACCTTGCGCCCGCGGCGCTCTTCGCGGCCTGCGAGCGCGTAGGCGTGCGCCGCGTGGTGCAGCTCTCGGCGATCAGCGCGGATCGCGATGCGGGAACCGCGTACGCCGCGACGAAACTCGCCGCGGACGACAAGCTGCGCGCGTCGCCGCTCGATTGGGTCGTGCTGCGGCCTTCACTCGTGCACGCACGCGGGGCCTACGGCGGCACTTCCGCATTCCGCGCGCTTGCCGCGTATCCGTTCGCGATTCCGGTCCCCGGCGCGGGAACCCAGCAGTTCCAGCCCATCTGGATCGACGACCTCGCGCGCGTCGTGGCGCTCGCGCTCGAGACGGACACGCTCGTGCGAAAGACGATCGATCCCGTGGGCCCCGACGCCGTCACGCTGCGCGACATCCTCATCGACTATCGCAAGTGGCTGGGATTCGGCCGCGCGCCCGTCGTGCATGTTCCGATGGGGATGGTACGGATCGGCGCGCGCCTCGGCGATGTCTTCGGAGGTCCCTTCAACTCGACGGCGCTCGCGCAACTCGTGCATGGCAACACGGGCGATGCGGCGGCATTCACGCAAGCCACCGGGATTTCCGCCACGGGCTGGAAGGCATCCCTCGCCGCGCATCCGGCCCATGCGCAGGATCGATGGCACGCGCGGATCTATCTCATCCGTCCGCTGCTGCGCGCCTCGCTCGTTTTCCTCTGGCTCGCCGCGGCGGTCGTGGGCCTCTTCGCGGTCGGCGGGTGGGCTTCGACGCTGAGCGCGGCGCTCGACATCGCGCCACTGGGCGCGGGGATCGCGCTCGTGATCGCGTGCTTCATGGATCTCGCGATCGCGGTGTTGCTCGCGGTTCGCTGGAAACCTCGCCGCCTCGCATTGCTGCAGGTCCTGTTGATCGGGGCCTACACGGCAATCGCAACCGTGCTCTGGCCGGGTCTCTGGGCCGAGGCGCTGGGTCCGCTCGTGAAGAACATCCCGATCGCCGTCGCGGCCCTCGCGCTCGGCGCCATCGAGGAAGAACGCTGAAGGTGGCGGAGACCTACCTTGCGGTGAAGTGGCTGCACATCGTCTCGGCCACCCTGCTCTTCGGAACCGGCCTCGGCACCGCCTTCCATTTCTGGCACACGTGCCGCGGAGGCAATGTGGATGCGATCGCGGCGGCGGCGCGAACGACAGTCGTTGCGGATTTCGTGTTCACGCTGCCGGCCGCCATCGTGCAGCCGGTCACCGGAATCGCGCTCGCGATGCTCGCGGGCTATCCGCTCGGCTCGCGATGGATCGTCGCCGCGATCGCGCTCTACGCAATCGCCGGGGCGTGCTGGATTCCGGTCGTCTTCATCCAGCTCCGGCTGCGCGACCTCGCGGCAGCGCACGCCCGAGAGGCGTCGGCGCCGGGCTCGGAATTCAACCGCCTCTTCCGGCGATGGTTCATCCTCGGATGGCCGGCGTTCATCTCGATGCTGCTGATCCTGTGGCTCATGGTGAGCCGGCCCTCGTGAAGCGCCGGTAGAATCGCGGCCATGCAGCCCCTCCGCAAGCTCGGCACGTGGCTCGGCGTCTTCGTCCTGTGGCTCGTGCATTTCCTTCCCATGAAGTGGATCGGCGCCGTCGGCGCGGCGTTGGGCTCGATCCTCTATCGCTTCGGGCGCGGCCGCGTGACCCGCGTCAACCTGGCGCTGTGCTTTCCGGAGATGAGCGAGCAGGAGCGCCACGATCTCGGCCTCAAGCATTTCCGCATGCTCGGCAGGAACGCGGTCGAGCTTTCGATCATGGTGTGGGGCAGCGAGAAGCAGCTGCTCGACCTCATCCACGTGGAAGGCCTCGAGCACCTGAAGGCGACCGAGGGACGTCCCGTGATCGCGCTCGCGCCGCATTTCATCGGGCTCAACATGGGCGGCATCCGCGTCGCTTACGAATATCCGGGCACGGCGAGCGTCTATAGCCGCCAGAAGAATCCCGTGCTCGACAGGATCTTCCTCAAGGCGCGCACGCGCTTCGGAAATCCGCACCTCGTGAGCCGCCAGGAGGGATTGCGCTCGATCATCCGGGTCGTGAAGAGCGGCAAGCCCTTCTACTTCCTGCCCGACATGGACTTCGGCCCGCGCGACGCGATCTTCAGCCCGTTCTTCGGCGTGCCCACGGCGACGATCACGACGTTGCCGCGCCTGGCGAAGCTCACCGGCGCCGCGGTGATCCCCGTCATCACGCGGCAAGTCGGCGACGGTTACGTGGTGCGTTTCTATCCCGAGTGGAAAGACTATCCGACGGGCGACCTCGAAGCCGACGTGCGCCGCATGAACGCCTTCATCGAGGATCGCGTGAGGGAAATGCCCGACCAGTACTTCTGGGCGCACAAGCGCTTCAAGACGCGGCCGCCGGGCGAGCCGTCTCCCTATCGCCGTCGCTAGGCGAGCGACGGCGCCTCGATCGCCGCCATGAGCTTGCCGGGATCCACGGGCTTCACGAGGTGGATATCGAAGCCCGCGGCACGGGACGTCTCGCGATCCTTGTCCTGGCCGTAGCCGCTCACGGCGATGAGCCGCGCGTTGCTCGTCTCCGGCGTGGCCCTGAGGCTCTTCGCGATGCTGAAGCCGTCCATTCCCGCGAGGCCGATATCGAGCAGGATCACTTCCGGGCGGATCCGCAGGGCCGCGCCCACCGCCTCGCGCCCGTCGTTCACCACGCTCACGTCGTGGCCATAGCCGCGCAGCAGCAGGCTCAGGGACTCGGCGGAATCGAGATTGTCCTCGACGATGAGGATGCGCCGGAGCGCGACCGACATGAGCGCCTGTGGCACGGCGCGAGCTGGGGCCGGCCGCGTGGCGATCACGCCCGCCGGAAGGGAGATCGTGAAAGTGCTGCCACGGCCGACACCGGCGCTTTCGGCGCGGACGCTCCCGCCGTGCAACTCGACCAGGCCCTTCACCAGCGAAAGCCCGATGCCCAGGCCGCCCTGCGAGCGGTCGAGGGAGCGATCGGCCTGGGAAAAGAGGGCGAACACCTCCGGCAACATGTCGGGCGCGATGCCCACGCCGTCATCGGAGACCTCGATCACGAGGCCACCGCTTTCTCGACGGACCGTGAGGCCGATGGATCCGCCACGCGGCGTGAACTTCGCGGCGTTGTGCAGGAGGTTGCCGATCACCTGGGACATGCGCACGGCGTCGACGTCGAGCCACACCTCGCCCTCCGGGACATGAACCTCGAAGCGATGGTTGTTGGCTTCGAAGGACGGCCGTGCGACTTCGCAGGCGACCTGCAGCACCTCCGCGAGCGACGCCACGCTTCGCCGCAGCGCCACCTTTCGCTGGGTGATGCGCGAGACGTCCAGGAGGTCGTCCACGAGACGCGCGAGATGGCGCACCTGGCGCCCGACGAGCTCGCGCGCCCGCTCGCGGGTCTCGCGATCCTCCGAGAGCCTCAGGATCTCGACCGCGTTGCGGATCGGCGCGAGTGGATTGCGAAGCTCGTGCGCGAGCATCGCGAGGAACTCGTCCTTGCGGCGGTCGGCCACGCGCAATGCCTCCAGGGCTTCCTGCCGCTCGCGCTCCGCCTTGCGCATGCGCAACAGCGCGCGCACATGCGCGACCAGCTCCTCGGGCGCGATCGGAGTCGCGAGGTAGCCGTCGGCGCCGGCATCGAGCGAGGCCACGCGGTTGCGGGTATCGGCGTACGTGGCGGAAGTCTGGATCACGACGATCTGCGCCGTATCCGGATCCGCCTTGATCTCGGCGCACAGGTCCCGGCCGTTCACGTCGGGCAGCTTCACGTCGAGGAGCACGAGGTCGGGCTTCTTCTCCCGCACGACCGTGCGCGCGGCTTCGCCGTTCGAAGCCTCGACGACATCGAACCCGGCCAGGCGCAGCACGCGGCTCTTCACGTAGCGCCCGGCATCGTCGTCGTCGACGTTGAGGATGAGCGAAGGGGCGCTCACGGCAGCGTCGCGCCCTGGTGGATCGCCTCGAGCGTGCGCGCGAGCGTCTCCACCGAAATGTCCTTCTTCTGCATGATGGCCTGGGCATGCCCCGAGAGGCGCGTGCGCAGCTTGTCGTCGAGGTCGTGCGAAGTCACGACCACGACCGGTATCGCCGCCGTCACGGGGTCGGCCTTGAGCCGGTCGAGCACTTCGGCGCCGTTCATGCCCGGCATCGCGAGGTCGAGGAAGATCACCTCGGGACGCAGGCGGGAAGCGGCTGCGAGCCCTTCCGCGCCGCCGGAAGCCTCCTCGAATCTCATCGCCGCACGCACCGAGCGGCGGATCACGTAACGCGCGGCGGCGTCGTCGTCGATGATGAGCGCGACGTGGCCCGTGGAGGCCTGCTCGCCGGCGATCTCCCGCAATCTCGCGAGCAGCGCATCCCGCGATACCGGCTTCTCGAAATGGGCCGCGGCGCCCAACGACATCGCCTTGCGACTGTCGCCCGCCGAGCTCGCCACGATGACAGGGATCGGATCGTCGATCGCCCTCGTGTCCGTGAGCCAGCGCCAGGTCTGGTGCTCTTCGCCCGGAAGAAGGATGTCGAGGATCACGGCGAGCGGCCGATGCCGGGCGACGATCGCGCGCGCCTCCGCGAGAGTCGGCACGGCGACGGTTCCGAACTCGCTTCCCTTCAGGAATCTCTCGTAGATCGCGCGCGTGGCCTCGTCATCCTCGACGATGAGCACCCACGGCCCCGCCGGCGGCAGCATCTCGCCCACCCCCTCAAGTTCGCTCGACGGCTCCGCAACGCTGGTGAACCGGACCGGCACCCGCGCGAAGAACGTGGATCCGACGCCAGGCTCGCTCTCGAGGAACACGTAACCTCCCAGGAGCGTGGCCAGCTTGCGGCACAAGGGAAGCCCGAGGCCCGTGCCCTTCACGCGGCGTTGCAATGCGCTGGGCACCTGCGTGAATTCCTCGAACACCATCTCGCGATCCTCGAGCGCGATCCCGATGCCGGTGTCGCTCACCGCGAAAAGCACGGTTTCGCGATCATCCGAGAGCGTGGCCCGGACGCGGACGGTGCCGCGCTCCGTGAACTTGAGCGCATTCGAGATGTAGTTGCGCAGGATCTGCGAGACCTTGGTCTCGTCGGTGAACATCGGCGGGATGCCCTCGGGCTCCTCGATGACGAGGTCCACCGTTTCGCTCACGAGCAGCGGGCGCAGCATTCCGCGAAGCGCGCTGAAGAGCTCCTCGACCTCGAAAGCCGCCGGGTGGACCTCCACCTTGCCGGCCTCGATCTTGGCGAGGTCGAGCAGGTCGTTCACGAGATCCGACAGATCGTCGCTCGCCTTCGCGATGAACTTCACCTGGGTCTCCTGCTCGGCCGCGAGGGGACCGTCGATCTTGGCGAGCAGCATCCCGCACAGCGCGCGCATGGAGTTGAGCGGCGTGCGGAACTCGTGGCTCATGTTCGAGAGGAAGCGGCTCTTCATCTCGTCGGCGCGCCGCAGGTGCGTGGCCTTCTCGTCGAGCTCCGCGTACAGCGCGACGACGCCGCGGTTGGTGTCCTCCAGTTCGCGCGTCATCTCCAGCAGGCGGTCCTGCTTGTCCTGCAGGTCGGCGAGGGCGCGCAGCAGCTCGGCATTCTGGGATTGCATCTCGACCAGCGACGTCGCGGCGGGCAACGCGCCCAACTGGGCCACGAGCTTTCCCGCGTCGGCGGGCTTGAGGACCTCGGCCGTGTCCGGCAACAGCTTGCCCAGCGTAACGACCGTGCCCCGGCCGGGCACCGAGTTGATCTCCCAGCGATCCATGAGCCGGCGAGAACCGATGAGGCCGATCCCCATGCCGGTCTGCGACCGGTAGGTGCCGTCCATCACCTCGTCGAGGTTCCCGATTCCCGGGCCGTCGTCGCTCACCCTCACCACGAGGAGCTGCGGCGCGGTCTGTCCCTCGACTTCGAATTCGACCTTGCCACCGCCGGCGTAACGGAACGCATTGCGCGCGATCTCCGAGACCGAAGTCGCGATCGAAGTCTGCTGGCGGACGTCGAAGCCCAGCAGCGCGGCGATATCGCGCGCGCGCTGCCGCGCGCCGACGAGATCCGCCTGGACGTGCAGCGCGACGGTGAGGAGCCGTATTGTCATTGCCTTCCTTCGGCCCTCTCCCGGGCCACCACCACCGTCACGTCGTCCCGTCCGCGGGAATGCTCGCGCACGAGGAGTGCCGCGATTATCGCCGGATGGCACGCCTCGATTCCCGGGAAACTGGCGAGATCCCACTGCGTCTGGAGGCCATCGGTATGCGCCACGAAAAGCGCCTGGCGATGCCATTCGTAGGCGAATTCCTGGGATCTCGCCACGTTGTGCCCGAGAATGCCGTTGTGGGACACCATCGCGCGGCGCGCGGTTCCATTGAGGATCGACGCCGAGATGTTGCCGATGCCGGCGAACGCGACCGCGCCGCTCGCGAGCTCGTGGCGCATGACCGCCACCGCCGCGCCGCGCGTGGAGCGAAGCTTCGAGTGCGCCAGGTCCAGGATGCCGATCGCGCTCTCGTCGGGATGTCGACGCAGCACCTCCACGGCGCTCTGCGATGCCCGGCTCGCATCCACGCCATGCCCCAGGCCGTCGGCCACCAGGATCGTGGCGCCCCGCTTCAACAGCTCGACGCCCCACGCGTCGCCGCACACGCTCTCTCCCGTCTTGGGAAGGGCGACCGCGCCGATGTCATAGTCGTCGTGGGCGGGGACCTCGTCGCGATCCCAGACGACCATGCGAAGGATCGTGCCCCCCGCCGCCCGCGTGTAGGCCTCGAACTCGCCGGCTTGTCGGCGGATCGCACCCAGGCCCGTTCCCCGCGAGCCGGTGGTGGACGTGCCGTCACGCGAGCTATTCGCGAGGCTCTCCATCCCGGGCCCCGAATCGATGGCGAGCATCTCGATGCCGATCGCGCCGCGACGGGCAAGCGAACGCGCGACGAGCGTTCCGCGCCGCGCATGCTTGACGATATTGCTCACGGCCTCCGTGGCGACGATCGCCACGGTCCCGGCACGCGTTTCCCGGAAGCCCAGGCGCTTGGCCATGCGCTGCAGCTCGCCGCGCGCGGAAGCCACGTGGCTCGAATCCTCGACATGGATCGCGATGGGCTCGGCGATGCTCAGCGGGGCCTCCATTTCACGATGACGACGCGCGTCCCCTTTCCGGGTGCCGAGTCGATGTGGAATTCGTCGGAAAGCCGCTTGGCGCCGCCCAACCCCAGGCCCAGGCCGCTGCCGGTTGTGAAGCCGTCGCTCAGGGCCTTCGGGATGTCGGGGATCCCGGGGCCTTCGTCGCAGAACTCGAGGCGGATGCCGCGGCGGCCGCCATGTTCAAGCGAGGTCGCGATCACCTTCCCGCCGCCGCCGTAGATGAGCGTGTTGCGTCCCAGCTCGCTCGCCGCGGTGACGATCTTGGTCTGGTCGACGAGGGACAGGCCCGCGGAGATGGCCCGGTCGCGCACCATCTGGCGCAGGCGCACCATGTCCTCGCTCGAGCGAATTGGCTGCTCGGTCACCGCGGGAATCGCGACGTTCAATGCGGCCTCGCGCATGCGCTCATCGATCCGCTTCCTGCAGCAGGGCCATTCCCTTCTCGACGTTGAGCGCGGTGCGCACGCCCTCGAGGTTCAGGCCCAGCTCCACGAGCGTGATCGCGACTGCCGGCCGCATGCCGACCACCACCGTCTTCGCATCGAGAACGCGCGACATCGCGGCGATGTTGCTGATCATGCGGCCGATGAAAGAGTCGACCACGTCGAGCGACGAGATGTCGATGAGGACTCCCTTCGCCTTGTCCGCGACGATGCGGCGCGTGAGGTCGTCCTGGAGCGTGAGGGCGAGCTGGTCGTGCATGTCCACCTGGATCGTCACGAGCAGCTGGCGGCCCATGCGCAGGATCGGGATGCGTTCCATGGTCTCAGGCCGGTGCGGCGTTCTTCACGATGCGCGCGCCCACCCGGTCGAGGGCGACTGCGAATGCATCGGCAAGGCTCGCCTTGGTCGTGACGGCGCTCAGGTCCACGCCGAGGTGCACGATGGTCTGCGCGATCTGCGGGCGGATCCCGCTGATGATGCAGTCGGCGCCCATGAGGCGCGCCGCCGCCACCGTCTTCATGAGGTGCTGCGCGACCAGCGTGTCCACCGTGGGCACGCCGGTGATGTCGATGATGGCGATGGAGGCGCCGGTCTCCACGACGCGCTCGAGCAGGCTTTCCATCACCACCTGGGTGCGGCCGCTGTCGAGCGTGCCGATGAGCGGCAGCGCGAGGATGTCGTCCCAGAGCGCGACGACGGGTGTCGAGAGCTCGAGCAGCTCGCGCTGCTGGCGCGAGATCACCTGCTCGCGCGTCTTCTGGAATGTCTCGGCGGTGAAGAGGCCGAGCTGGTCGATGAGGATCGTGGCGTTCCAGGTCTCGTCGCCGAGCTTCTGCGCGTCGTTCGCGAACTCCTTGCGCAGCAGGCCGAAGAGCGGTCTCTTCAGGGAGAAGACGAATGTCGCCGTCTCGGTGGGAGAGAAGCCCTGGCGCGCCCGCGATGCCGAGAGCTCCGCGAGCAGGTCGCGCACCTTGCTCCAGGCGTCCGAGCGCATGTCGACAGCGCCCGAAGCGTTCAGCGCCTCGACGACTCCGCCGAGAAATTCCCTCGATGCGGCCCTGATCTCCGCGTCGTTGAGCTGGTCGCGGCGCGGCTGGCCGGCCGACTGCTCCTTCTGCCACTCCTCG
>DATGGI010000149.1:0-20190 GCA_035308545.1 Usitatibacter sp. | reverse complement strand
GGCGAAGCGGTGGCGAACATCATCGGCGCGGGCATCGTCCCCGCGGGGCTGGAGATGATGGACCAGCTCGCGACGAGCGCCGTCGAAGGATTCGTCCACGCCGGATACGACCTGGAAGCCGAGGCGATCCTGCTCGCGGAGTCGGACGGCTCGCGCGAAGAGGTCGCGGACGAGATCGAGAAGATCATCGGCGTGATGAAGGCTTCCGGCGCCACGAACCTCCGATGCTCGTCGAACGACGCGGAGCGCCTGCGCTTCTGGTCGGGACGCAAGGCCGCGTTTCCCGCCGTGGGCCGCATCTCTCCCGACTATTACTGCATCGACGGTTCGATCCCTCGCGCCGCGCTCGCGGGAGTCCTGAAGCGCATCGGGGAGCTCTCCGCGCGCTACGGACTTCGTTGCGCGAACGTGTTCCACGCGGGCGACGGCAACCTCCATCCGTTGATCCTCTACGACGCCAACATTCCCGGCGAGCTCGAGACCACGGAGCGCTTCGCCTGCGACATCCTCGAGATGTGCGTGGAGGTGGGCGGCACGATCACAGGCGAGCACGGCGTGGGCATCGAGAAGATCAACCAGATGTGCACCCAGTTCGCGCCGGCGGAGCTCGCGCAATTCCACGCGGTGAAGGCGGCCTTCGATCCCGATGGCCTGCTCAATCCCGGCAAGGGCGTGCCGACGCTGCACCGCTGCGCCGAATACGGGGCGATGCGCGTGAAGGCTGGCGCATTGCCGCATCCGGACCTGCCGCGCTTCTGATGGGCGTCGTCGCCGAAGCGAGCCTGCGCAGCCGTGTCCTCGAGCGGTTGCGAGCGATCCGGCCGCCGCCGGTGATCATCGCCGACGAGGAGGGATTGCGGCCCTTCGAGACCGATGCGTTCATCCAGCATCGCGCGACACCGATGCTCGCCGTTCTCCCGGAATCCGAAGACCAGGTGCGCGCGGTCGTGATCGCCTGCAGGGATCTGGGCCTTCCCGTGGTGTCGCGCGGCGCGGGCACGGGCATCTCGGGAGGCGCCATTCCGCATCCCGAGGGCGTGCTGCTCGTGGTCTCGAAGATGAAGCGCGTGATCTCGATCGATGCGCTCGCGCGAACGGCGAAGGTCGAGCCCGGCGTGCGCAACCTGCAGGTGTCGGAGCTCGCCGCGCCCCATGGACTCTTCTACGCTCCGGATCCCTCGAGCCAATCGATCTGCTCGATCGGCGGCAACGTCGCCGAGAACGCGGGCGGCGTCCATTGCCTCAAGTACGGTCTCACGACGCACAACATCCTCGCGGTGCGCGCGATCGACGGCGACGGAGACGCGATCGAGGCGGGCGGTCCCGCGCTGGATGCCGCGGGATTCGACGTGCTCGCGCTCCTCACGGGGAGCGAAGGAAACCTCGGCGTGATCACCCAGGTGACGGTGAAGCTCCTGGCGTTGCCGGAACGGGTCGAGACGGTGCTCGCCGTATTTCCCACGGTGCGCGACGCGGCCGAGGCCGTGAGCGAGATCATCGGCGCGGGCATCATTCCGGCGGCGCTCGAGATGATGGACCGCATCGTGATCGAGGCGTGCGAGAAATTCCTCGCCATGGGATTTCCCGCGGGAGCGGAAGCGCTGCTGCTCGCGGAGGTCGATGGCGGCAACGAGGAGACGCTCGCGGAGCTCGCCGCGGTGCGCGAGGTGCTGGCGCGCTGCGGCGCGACCCAGGTCCGCGTGGCGGCCGACGACGTGGAGCGCGAGCGGCTGTGGAAATCGCGAAAGGGCGCATTCCCGGCGCTCGCCACGATGCTGCCCGACTACTACGCGATGGACGGCACGATCCCGAGGCGGTGCCTCCCGGACGTGCTCGATCGCGTGTACGCGCTCGCCGCCGAATACGGCATGGTCATCGCGAACGTCTTCCACGCGGGCGACGGCAACATCCACCCGTGCATCTTCTACGACTCGAACAAGCCCGGCGAGCTCGAACGCGCCGAGGAGCTGGGCGGGCGCATCCTCGAGATCTGCGTGGAAGTGGGCGGGACCATCACCGGCGAACACGGCGTGGGCATCGAGAAGCTTCGCCAGATGTGCGTTCAATTCCGCCCGGGCGAGCTCGGCGCCTTCCACGACGTGAAGCGCGCGTTCGACCCGGACGGCATCCTCAATCCGGGCAAGGCGGTGCCGACGCTCAAGCGCTGCTCCGAATGGGGCGGCACGCATGTGCGCGGCGGCAAGATTCCTCGTCCCGAGATCCCGAGGTTCTGATGGCCGACGCCTTCATCGCTTCGCTCTGCGAACGCATCAAGGACCACGCCGCGCGCAAGGCGCCGCTGCGCATCCGTGGAGGCGGCACGAAGGATTTCTACGGCGCCGCGCGCGAAGGCGAGACGCTCGACGTGTCGCCCTACTCGGGCATCGTCGCCTACGAGCCGAAGGAATTGGTCGTGACGGTTCGCGCAGGCACTCCCCTTTCCGAGCTGGAGGCTGAGCTCGCTTCCCAGCGGCAGATGCTCGCGTTCGAGCCGCCGCATTTCGGCGCGGGCGCCACGATCGGCGGCACGGTCGCCTGCGCGTTCTCCGGGCCGCGGCGTCCCTATGCAGGGTCGCTCCGCGATTTTGTGCTCGGCACCCGCATCGTGAACGGGAAGGGCGAGGACCTCTCGTTCGGCGGCCGCGTGATCAAGAACGTCGCGGGCTACGACGTGTCGCGGCTCATGGCCGGCGCGCTCGGAACGCTGGGCGTGATCACGGAAATTTCCTTCAAGGTATTGCCGCGGCCCGCCTCCGAGGCGACGCTCGTCTTCGACCTCGAGGAAGAGCCGGCCACGCGCCAGGTGAATCTCTGGGCTGGCCAGCCGCTGCCGCTTTCGGCGACCGCATGGCAGGACGGGCAGCTGCGCGTGCGCCTCTCGGGCGCGCCCACGGCGATCGCCGCGGCGAAGGCGAAGATGGGTGGCCAGGAGATCGACGCCGCGGACTACTGGAATGCGCTGCGCGAGCAGCGCCTGCCGTTCTTCGCGCAGCCCGGTGTCCTGTGGCGCCTGTCGCTGCCGCAGACGGCGCCGCGCGTCGAGACGCCGAAGGCGCAGCTCGTCGAATGGGGCGGCGGATTGCGCTGGACTCCGGGCCCCGTGAACACGCTGGACCTGCGCTCCTCGGTCGAGCGCCTGGGAGGACATGCGACGATCTTCCGTGGCGGCGACGGCGCCGATGTCTTCCATCCGCTGCGCCCCGCGCTCGCC
This sequence comes from Usitatibacter sp., assembly GCA_035308545.1. Classification (GTDB taxonomy): domain Bacteria; phylum Pseudomonadota; class Gammaproteobacteria; order Burkholderiales; family Usitatibacteraceae; genus Usitatibacter. Next base: position 16,979 of record DATGGI010000149.1, on the reverse strand, counting down.
AAGATCCACAAGCGGCTCAAGGTCGCATTCGACCCGGCCGGCATCCTCAATCCCGGCCGCATGTACGAGTTCTGACAATGCAGACCCAGCTCGCCGACTGGATCAAGGATTCGCCGCGCGGCCTCGAGGCCGACGCGATCCTGCGCAAGTGCGTGCACTGCGGCTTCTGCCTCGCGACGTGCCCGACGTACAACGTGCTCGGCGACGAGCTCGACAGCCCGCGCGGCCGCATCTACCTCATGAAGCAGATGCTCGAGGGTTCGCCCGTGACCGAGCGCACCCAGCTTCATCTCGATCGATGCCTCACGTGCCGCTCGTGCGAGACGACGTGCCCCTCGGGCGTGGAGTACGGGCGGCTCGTCGACATCGGGCGACGCCTCGTCGAGGAGAAGGTGGCGCGTCCGCCGGGTGAGCGAATGCGGCGCCGGTTCCTCAACTACGTGATCCCGCGCCGCAACCTTTTCGCGGCTGTGCTCGCCGTGGGGCGCGCGCTGAGACCTTTGCTCCCGGCCACCCTCGCGCGGCGAATCCCGCGCTGGCGACCGGAAGGCGAGCGTCCCGAGGTGCGGCACGAGCGCCGCATGATCGTCCTCGACGGCTGCGTGCAACCGTCGATCGCGCCCTCGATCGATGCGGCCGCCGCGCGCGTGCTCGATCGCGTCGGCATCTCGCTCGTGCGCGCGCCGCGCGGTGGATGCTGCGGCGCCGTCACTTTCCATCTGAACTACCAGGACGAGTCGCTCGCCTACGTGAAAGCGAACATCGATGCGTGGTGGCCGTTGATCGAGGCCGGGGCCGAAGCGATCGTCATCACCGCGAGCGGTTGCGGCACGATGGTGAGGGAGTACGGGCACCTGCTGCAGCGGGATCCGCAGTACGCGGCGAAGGCCGCGAGGGTTTCGGCGCTCGCGAAGGATCTCTCGGAAGTGGTGGCCGCCCAACACGCCGCGATCGCTCCGTTGGTGGCTTCACGGGGCCGCGGCAAGCGCGTGGCGTTCCATTCCCCGTGCAGCCTCCAGCACGGCCTCGGAATCAACGGCGTTGTGGAGCCGATCCTGCGCGAGGCGGGATTCACGCTCACGGCGGTGCCCGATGGGCATCAATGTTGCGGGTCGGCGGGAACGTACTCGATCCTCGAGCCCGGGTTGTCGCTGCAGCTTCGCGGGAGCCGCGTGGCCGCGCTGGAATCGGGAGCGCCTGCCGTGATCGCCACCGCGAACATCGGCTGCCTCACGCACATCGCCGGCGGCGCGAGCGTGCCCGTGCGCCACTGGATCGAGGTGCTCGACGAAGTAGTCCCGTACTAACGCCGGTAGAGGATGAAGATTTCCGTGCGGTCTCCCGGACGCGAGCCGCGCCACACCTCGTTCCATCCGGGATCGGCCTGCGCGATCTTCACCGGCGCGGCCTGCAGCAGCATCGCGTCGCAATTCCCCGCGGCGGGATCGTCTTCGCGCAGGGTGCGGATCCCGGCGTAATAGTCGAAGAGCGCGCGCTGCGGATCGCCGAGATTGCGCCGCACGATGCATTTCGTCTCCGCAGGCACCTGCGCCACGATGCGGGCGGCGAGGCCGCGGTAGCTGCGCGCATGGTCCACGAGCTGCAGGCCCAGCGTCATCACCAGCATCCACACCATGGTGATGCCCGAAGTCCAGTTCACGATGGCGCGGGAATTCGAGCGGAGCGATCGCGCCACGACAACGAGCCAGATCATCGTGAGCAGCGAGGCGAGCGCGAAGGCGACGAAGCTGAACTGGTACTTGTAGCCCGGCACCTCGCGCGCGATCACCTCGGCGGCGAAGGTGGGCTTGCCCGTCATCGCGGCGACGAAACCGATCCACAAGAGCGCTCCGAGCGACAGGAACGTCATCATCCCGAACCAGTCCAGCGCGCTCGCGGCGCCCCGGGGAAGCGAATCGAGCTCGGCCACCCCGAGCAGCGCCAGCGGCAGGAGCATCGGCAGCCCGTTCGCCTCGCGGGCATCGCCGAAGATCGACGTCACGAGGAAGAACGCGATGAACGCGACCAGCGGCAGCAGCACCTCGCGGCGCTCGCGAATGGCGCGGCGCGCGCGCCACACGGTCCAGGCCGCGAGCGGAAGCGCGGGCCACGCGTACCAGGGAAGGACGCGCGCGAAGTAGACGAGGTCGGAGAGCTGGTCATTGCCGAACGGGATGCTCCATCGGGAGGCCGTCGCGGCCACGAACCACGCCTGGAGCGAGCCGGGCGCGGAGTGGGCCAACGCGAGCGGCCACGCAGCCACGAGCGGCGCCGCGGCGAGCAGGGCGACGCCGGTGGCCACCGCGTAGCCGCGCGTGCGCCAGAACGGGCTTGCGGCGGGCAGCAGGGCCATCGTCGTGACCAGCAGGCTCGCCGAAAGGAAGCCATTGCCGAGAAACGCAACGCCGATTCCGAGTCCCGTCGCGAGGCCGCCCAACCGGGGCCTGCGCGCGGAGAGGATGAGCCCGTAGAGGCCGAGCGAGACTCCGGCGAGCCCTGCGAGGTCCGGCATCATCTCGTGGGCGCGCAGGAGCAGCCCGATGCAACCGATGAAGAGCAGCACCGCGAGGCGCAGCGTCCGCAGCCCGATGAGCTCGATGCTCGCCGCCGAGAGCGCCGCGAGCGTGCCCGCCATGAAGAAGCCCGAGGCGAGCCGCGCCGCGTCGTACGAAGGGATGAGGCCGCCGAACACCTTCGCGAAGCACGCGGCGACCCAGAGGAAGAGCGGCGCCTTTTCGAGGTACGGTTCGCCGGCGATGCGGAACGTGACCCAATCGCCGCCGTGCAGCATCTCGTTCACCGAGGCGAAGGCGATCGCCTCGTCGTACTTCCACGGATCGTGTCCCACGAGGCCCGGCACCAGCCATGCGAAGCACACGACGAGGAACAGCGCCGTCTTGAGAGGCGTGCTCGTGCCGTCGTAGGCGATGCGTCCGCGCAGGCTCTCGTCGATCGTGGCCATTGAAGGATTAAAACAAAAAAGGCAGCCCGGGGGCTGCCTTTCGATGTGATCGCGGGGCGATTACTCGGCGGCTTTCGCCGTGCCCTTGCGCGCGTAGCGCTTCTTGAACTTGTCGACGCGGCCGGCGGTGTCCACGATCTTCTGCTTGCCCGTGTAGAACGGATGCGACTCGGCGGAGATCTCGATCTTGTACACCGGATACTCCTTGCCGTCCTTCCACTTGATCGTTTCGTTCGTCGCGACCGTGGAGCGCGTCACGAAGCCGAAGTCGCAGCTGGTGTCGAGGAATACGACCTCGCGGTAATTGGGGTGGATGCCGTCTTTCATGGTCTTCGCCTGTTTGTGGGCACCTGCTTTGTGCCCTGGAAGCGGGCGCCTAGCGAGTCTAACGAGTGCCGAGAAAGGTCAATTATCTCAGAAAAGCCCAATCAAAGCAAGGGGTTGTTACCGTTCCTGGTGTCTCGCCAGGTCTTTGAGCGGACAGGGATTTTTGGCCTAATCCCTGCTTGGAGTAGGGGTTCTCCGCCCTACCCCTTCTTCATGGACCCGAAGAACTCGTCGTTGTTCTTGGTGGCCCGCAGCTTGTCCAGCAGGAATTCGGTCGCCTCGAGCTCGTCCATGCCGAACAGGAGCTTCCTCAGGATCCACACCTTGGGGAGGATGTCCGGTCCGATCAGCAGCTCCTCGCGGCGCGTGCCGGAGCGGTTCACGTTGAGCGACGGATAGAGCCGCTTCTCGGCCATGCGGCGATCCAGGTGGATCTCCATGTTGCCGGTGCCCTTGAATTCCTCGTAGATCACGTCGTCCATGCGCGAGCCCGTGTCGATGAGGGCCGTCGCGATGATCGTGAGCGAGCCGCCTTCCTCGACGTTCCTCGCCGCGCCGAAGAAACGCTTCGGCCGCTGCAGGGCGTTGGAATCCACGCCGCCCGTGAGCACCTTGCCGGAGGCGGGCACCACGGTGTTGTAGGCGCGCGCGAGGCGCGTGATCGAATCGAGGAGGATCACCACGTCCTTCTTGTGCTCGACCAGGCGCTTGGCCTTCTCGATCACCATCTCGGCCACCTGCACGTGGCGCGTGGCCGGCTCGTCGAACGTGGAGGCGACCACCTCGCCGCGCACGGTGCGCGTCATCTCGGTGACTTCCTCGGGGCGCTCGTCGATGAGCAGCACGATGAGGACGGCCTCGGGGTGGTTCGCGGTGATCGCGTGCGCCATGTGCTGCATGAGCACCGTCTTGCCGGCCTTGGGCGGCGAGACGATGAGGCCGCGCTGCCCCTTGCCGATGGGCGCGATGATGTCGAGGATGCGGCCGGTGAGGTTTTCCTCGGCCTTGATGTCGCGCTCGAGCTGCATCACCTCGTCGGGGTGCAGGGGCGTGAGGTTCTCGAAGAGGATCTTCGACTTCGCGTTCTCGGGCGCTTCGCCGTTGACCGTGTCGACCTTCACCAGCGCGAAGTAGCGCTCCCCGTCCTTGGGCGTGCGGATCTCGCCCACGATGGAGTCGCCCGTGTGCAGGTTGAAGCGGCGGATCTGCGAGGGCGAGACGTAGATGTCGTCGGGGCCGGCGAGGTAGCTCGTGTCGGGCGAGCGCAGGAAGCCGAAGCCGTCCTGCAGGACTTCGAGGGTTCCATCGCCGAAGATCGCCTCGCCTTTCTTGGCGTGGCTCTTCAGCAGCGCGAAGACGAGTTCCTGCTTGCGCAGGCGGTTCGCGCCCTCGAGCTCGGCCGTGTTGGCCATGTCGACGAGCTCCTGGACGTGCTTGAGTTTGAGGTCGGATAAGCGCATGCAGCGGTCCTACGAGGTGGGGTTTGGATGGACGGGCCCGGAAGACCACACGGGCCGGCGATGCGAAGGAGTCTTAGGGAAGTGCCCGGCGGGAAATTCGGCTCTCGAGAGCGGCGCTTGTGGCGCGCGGTTACCGCCAGGTCGTGCGGAGGTTATCGGGTTTTAGATATTGCTGTCAATGAAGGCTGCGAGCTGCGTCTTGGATACCGCGCCGACCTTTGTCGCTTCCACGGCGCCGTTCTTGAAGAGCATGAGTGTCGGAATGCCGCGGATGCCGTACTTGGGCGGCGTCGACTGGTTCTCGTCGATGTTGAGCTTGGCGACCTTGAGGCGGCCGGAGTATTCGCTCGCGATCTGGTCGAGGGCGGGGGCGATCATCTTGCAGGGGCCGCACCATTCCGCCCAGTAGTCCACGAGCACCGGGGTCTGCGACTGCAGTACCTCGGATTCGAAGGTGTCGTCGGTGACGTGCACGATTTTCCGCGCGGACTCGAGCTTGTCGTCGTCGATGTGAGCAATCTTTTCAGCCATGTTTCCTCGATGTGATCCTGGGAGTGGCCCGCTGGAAGGGTTCGGGGGGAACCGGGGGCTTTTGATGCCCCCTATCCTAGACCAAAACCGGTGCCCGGGGCAAAGCCGCCGGTTGGGCCACCTTAACCGCTCTGTTAAAATGGAGGTCTTTTGCGCAATTGCAATTCCAGCGCCTCGAAAGGGCTTTCTCGATGACGTACGTGGTGACCGAGACCTGCGTGAAGTGCAAGTACACCGACTGCGTGGACGTCTGCCCGGTCGACTGCTTCCGCGAGGGCCCGAACATGCTGGTGATCGACCCGGACGAGTGCATCGACTGCACGCTGTGCGTCGCGGAGTGCCCGGTGGAGGCGATCTTCGCCGAGGACGACGTGCCCGGCGGCCAGAAGGATTTCATCGCGTTGAACGCGGAGCTTTCGAAGGTCTGGAAGCCCATCGTCGAGCGCAAGCCCGCGCCGCCTGACGCCGACGACTGGAAGGAAGTGAAGGACAAGCGCGGGTTGATCGAGAAGTAGCCGGAAGCGATCCGGCCGGGGGCCAGGGCTCCACATGGCGCAAGCGGAAAGCGATATCGCGTCGGTCCTCGCGGTCCTCGGCTCGCGCCGCGACGACTTTCGCGTCGCGCAGGAGCTGATCGAGGTCCTCCCGGTCCCCGTCTACTTCAAGGCCCGCGACGGCCGCTACCTCGGCGTGAACCGCGCGTGGGAAGAGTTCTTCGGCGTGACGCGCGCCGACTTCCTCGGCAACAAGGTGCGCGACCTGTACCCGGGCGCGCCCGCCATCGTCGAACGCCACGAGGCGATGGACGAGCAGCTCTGGGCGAACCCGGGGCGCCAAAGCTATGAGATCCAGGTCCCGGTGCGCGACGGGCGCGTGCGGCACACGATCTTCTACAAGGCGACGATCGCGCGCGCCGACGGCGAGGTCGAGGGCCTCATCGGCACGATCGTCGACATCACCGAGAGGAAGCAGTCGGAGCAGAGCGCCGCCATCGAGAACGCGGTGGCGCGCTACCTGGGCAGCGACGATTCGCTCGGCGACGCGATCCGCGGAATCATGCAGGTGATGTGCGAGCGGCTCGACTGGGCTTGCGCCGCGCGCTGGTCCCTCGACGAATCCGACAACCTCCTGCATTGCGTCGAGACCTGGAGCGTGGAAGACCCGAAGGTGCGCGAGTTCCTCGACGCGAGCGGCCGCGAGACGTTCGTGCCGGGAACGAGCGGGCTCATTCGGCGAGTGCTCACCACGGGGAATTCGGTCTGGGTCGCCGACGTCACCGAGCGCCCCGACTTCCTGCGCGGGCCGCTCGCCAAGTCGGCGGGTCTTCGCGGCGCGTTCGCGCTTCCCGTGCTCGTGGGCGAGCGCGTGCTCGGCGCGATCGAGTTCTTCAGCCGCGAGGCGAGGCATCCGGACCGCTGGCTGCTGCAGGTCACCGTGAGCGTCGGGCGCCAGATCGGCCAGCTCATGGCGCGGCGCGAGGCCGAAGAGGCGATGCGCGAGAGCGAGGAGCGCTTCCGCAGCCTCACGGAGCTCTCGTCGGACTGGTACTGGGAACAGGACGAGCATCACCGCATCTCGGTGCTTTCGCGCGGCGTGGCGGAGAGCATCGCGATGCCCCCGGAGAGCATGATCGGGCGGCGCCGCTGGGAGATCGAGCTCGTGGGCGTGACGCCCGCGCAAGTCGAGGCCCACAAGGCGATGCTCGATGCGCACCAGCCCTTCCAGGATTTCGAATACGGCCATCGCGACGCCTCGGGCACGCTGCATTACGTGAGCACGAGCGGCGAGCCGCTCTTCGATTCCCATGGGAAATTCCGCGGCTATCGCGGCGTGGGCAAGGACATCACGCGCCGCAAGACCGACGAGGCGGCCCTGCGCGAGGCGCACGACGAGCTCGAGGTGAAGGCGCGCGAGCTGGAGCGCTCCAACGAGGAGCTCCAGCAGTTCGCCTACGTCGCCTCCCACGACCTGCAGGAGCCGCTGCGCATGGTGTCGTCCTACACGCAGCTCCTCGGGCGCCGTTACGGCGACCGGCTCGACGGCGACGCCCGCGAGTTCATGGAGTTCATCGTCGACGGCGCCGCGCGCATGAAGCAGCTGATCGAGGACCTGCTCGCCTATTCGCGGGTGGGCACACGCGGGCACGAGCTCGCGCCCACCGACAGCGGCGCCGCGCTCGCCAAGGCGCTGGTGAACCTGCGAATCGCGCAGGAAGCGAGCGGCGCCGTGGTGACGCACGACGCGATGCCGATGGTGGTCGCCGATGCGGGCCAGCTCACGCAGCTCTTCCAGAACCTGATCGGCAACGCGATGAAGTTCCGCGGCCCTTCGGCCCCGCGCATCCACGTGGGCTCCGAGACCCGCGACCGGGTGTGGGTCTTCACGGTGAGAGACAACGGCATCGGCCTCGATACACAATACGCGGACCGCATCTTCATGATGTTCCAGAGGTTGCACAACAAGACGGAGTACCCGGGCACGGGAATCGGGCTTGCCATCTGCAAGAAGATCGTCGAGCGCCACGGCGGCCGCATCTGGGTCGACTCGCGTCCCGGCGACGGCAGCACGTTCGGTTTCACGATCGCCCGGCACGACAATAACGAAGGAGGGGTTGGGACATGATCCGAAGCGTCGACGAATCGCCGCCCGTGGAGATCCTGCTTGTGGAGGACAATCCCGGCGACCACCGCCTCACCAAGGAGGCGCTGCACGAGGGCAAGGTCTACAACAACCTGCACTGGGTGCAGGACGGCGTGGAGGCGCTGGAATTCCTCCAGCGCCGCGGCAAGCACGCGAACGCGCCGCGCCCCGACATCATCCTCCTCGACCTGAACCTTCCGAAGAAGGACGGCCGCCAGGTGCTCTCGGAGATCAAGCAGGACCAGGCGCTGCGCGCGATCCCCGTGGTCATCCTCACGACCTCGGCCGCGGAGGAGGACGTGCTGCGCAGCTACGACCTCCACGCCAACTGCTACGTGACCAAGCCGGTGGACCTGGAGAAGTTCATCGTGGTCGTGCAGTCGATCGACCGCTTCTGGCTCTCGGTCGTCACGCTTCCACCCGGGCGATGAAACCGGAGGAGCCGGGCCATTCGGTCCTGCTGATCGAGGACAACCCGGGCGACGCGCGCCTCATCCGCGAGATGCTCTCGGAGGAGCCGTCCCAGGTGGAGTTCCGGCTGAAGCACGCCGACCGCCTCGGGCGCGGCCTCGAGATGCTCGCCCAGAAGGAGACCTCGCTCGTGCTCCTGGACCTCTCGCTGCCCGACAGCCACGGCCTCGAGACATTCGCCAAGGTCTACGCCCACTCGCCCAAGGTGCCGATCATCGTGCTCTCGGGCAACGACGACCAGCAGCTCGCGCTCTACGCGGTGAAGAGCGGCGCGCAAGACTACCTGGTGAAGGGCAAGATCGACCGCGAGCTGCTGCTGAAGGCGATGCAGTACTCGATCGAGAGGAAGCGCTACCAGGAGGAGCTCGAGCGCCAGGCGAACTACGACGGCCTCACGGGCCTGCCGAACCGCCACCTCCTCCACGACCGGCTGAAGCAGGCCGTGTTCACGCAGCGAAGCGCGCGCTCGATCGCGGTCGTGTTCATCGACCTCGACCACTTCAAGGTGATCAACGATTCCCTCGGGCACAACTTCGGCGACGAGGTGCTGCGCCACGTGGGGGAGCGGCTCCTCGCATCGGTGCGCGACGGCGACACCGTGGCGCGGCTGGGCGGCGACGAGTTCGTGCTGATCCTCTCGGACCAGACGCGCGAGGAAGTGATCTTCCGCACCATGCGCCGCCTCATCCAGAAAGTCTCGGAGCCCATCGTGATCGGCGACCGCGAGCTCAACATCACCTGCAGCGCGGGCATCAGCCTCTATCCGCAGGACGGGCCCGACGTCCAGACGCTGCTGAAGAACGCGGACGCCGCGATGTACCGCGCGAAGAGCCAGGGCCGCAACACGTTCCAGTTCTACACGGCGGAGATGAACGAGCTCGCCAACGAGCGCCTGTCGATGGAGCAGAGCCTTCGCCGGGCCATCGAGCGCGACGAGCTGCTGCTGCACTACCAGCCGCGCGTGAACCTCGCCACGGGCCGCGTGGACGCGGTCGAGGCGCTCCTGCGCTGGCGCCATCCGGAGCGCGGCCTCATCCTGCCCGACCGGTTCATCCCGCTCGCGGAGGAAACGGGCCTCATCGTGCCGATCGGCGAGTGGGTCCTGCGCACCGCGTGCGCGCAGGGGCGCGCATGGCGCCGCGCGGGCTACCAGCCCATCATCTCCGTGAACCTCTCGGCGCGCCAGCTCTGGGGCGGCGGCCTGGTGCGCCTCGTGGGCGACGTGGTCGCCCGGACCGGAATGACGGATCACCTCGAGCTCGAGCTCACCGAGAGCATGGTGATGCACGACGCCGAGAACGTGATCCAGACGATGCAGGGCCTGAAGTCGATCGGCGTGCGCCTGTCGGTGGACGACTTCGGCACGGGCTACTCGAGCCTGTCGTACCTGCGGCGCCTTCCGTTGAACGCGCTCAAGATCGACGGCTCGTTCGTGCGCGACATCTCGAGCGGCGGCACGGACCAGGGCCTGCTCGCCAAGGCGATCATCTCCCTCGGCCACAGCCTGCACCTCAAGGTCATCGCCGAGGGCGTGGAGACCGACGCGCATCGCGCGTTCCTCGCCGAGAACGATTGCGACGAGATCCAGGGATTCCTCATCAGCCGGCCTGTCGCGCCGGAGGAGTGCGAGAAGTACTTCGCTCAGTCGTAGAGGCGTTCGCGGACCTTCCCGCCGAAGATCCGGTAGGAAAGGATCGTGTAGCCCACGATGAAGGGCAGCACGATCACCGCGCCGATGAACAGCACCTTGAGTCCGGACGGGTGCGTGGCCGCCTGCCAGATCGTCATGCGGTCGATCACGACGTAGGGATAGAGGCTGTAGGCGAGGCCCAGGAACGCGAGCGTGAAGATCGCCACCGCGAGGCCGTAGGGCATGAGGTCGCGCCCCGCGTTGGATTTCTCGAGCGCGCGGGTGAGGAACCAGAGGCGGGCGCCGATCGCGACAGTCGCGGCGGGAAGCAGCATCAGCCACAGCGTTCGCGGGAAGTCGAACCATTTCTCGCGCACCGTCGCGCTCACGGCCGGCGTCGCGAGGCTCACGAGCGCCACGCCCAGCGCGACCCAGAGCAGGCCCCAGCGCGCCCACGCGAGCGCCTTCGCGCGCAACGCACCCTCGGTCTTGTAGATGAGCCACGTGGCTCCGAGGAGCACGTAGCCGCCGCAAAGGCTCGCGCCCACCATGAGCGAGAACAGGAAATACCCGACGCCGCTCTCGAAACCGGTGATGTAGTAGCCGAGCATCGTGCCCTGGAAGAATGAAGCGCTGAACGAGCCCACCCAGAAGAGCCAGTTCCAGAGGCCGCGATGCCAGCCGTGGGCCTTCATGCGAAGCTCGAAGGCCACGCCACGCAGCATCAGCCCCACGAGCATCGCCACCACCGGCATGTAGAGCGCGCCGAGCACGATGCCGTGGGCGTGCGGGAAAGCGGAGAGCAGGACTCCCACGCCCAGCACCAGCCACGTCTCGTTGGCATCCCAGAAGGGTCCGATCGAAGCGACCATGATCGATTGCTCATCCTCGGTGGCGGCGGGCATCAGCATGCCCACTCCAAGGTCGTAGCCGTCGAGGACGACATAGGCGAGGACCGCGATCCCCATCACGACGAAGAAGACGAGCGGAAGGATTTCGTTCACGATTCGGCTCCTTTGCCCGCCATGTGCGTGAGAACGACCATGTAGGCGACGAAGAGGCCCGCGTAGGTGAGGAGATAGAAGGTGAGGCTCGAGCCCAACTGCGCGCCCGTGGCCTCGCCCGCCGCGTCCTTGGTGCGCAGGATGCCGGTGACCAGCCAGGGTTGCCTGCCGATCTCGGTCACGAGCCAGCCCGAGAGCGTCGCGATCCATCCGGAGAACGTCGCGGCCGAGAACGCCCACAGCAGCCAGCGCGGCGCCGAGCGTCCCTTGCGGGTGGCCCACGAGCCGTACCAGGACAGCGCGATCATCAGCATCCCCAGGCCCACCATCACCCTGAACGCGAAGAAGAGCGGCGCCACCGGAGGACGGTCGGGCTCGAAGGCTTCGACGCCCTTCACCTCGCCCTCGATCGAGTGCTTGAGGATGAGGCTGCCGGCGTACGGGATCTCGATGGCGTAGTCGTTGCGCCTTTCCGCCTCGTTCGGGATCGCGATGAGCACGAGCGGCATCTCGCGGGTGGTGTGCCAGAGCGCTTCCATGGAAGCGATCTTCGCGGGCTGGTGCTCGAGCGTGTTGAGGCCGTGCTGGTCTCCCACGAAAAGCTGAACCGGCGCGAGTATCGCCGCCACCAACAGCCCCGCGCGAAGCGTGCGGGCCGCGCTTTCATCCGACGCCGCCCTGAGGAGGCGCCACGCGGAAAGGCCGACGATCACGAAGGACGCCGTGAGGCCCGAGGCGATCAGCATGTGGGTCATGCGATAAGGGAACGATGGAGTGAAGATCACCTGGAGCCAATCGGCGGCGATCCACTGGGTGCCATCGAGCACCTGCCCCGTGGGCGTCTGCATCCACGAGTTGAGCGCGAGGATCCAGAAGGCCGACAGGGTCGTGCCGCCGGCCACGAAGAAGGTCGACACCACGTGGACCCAGTCGGGCACGCGGTTCATCCCGAAGAGCATGATCCCGAGGAACGTCGCCTCGAGGAAGAACGCGGTGAGGACCTCGTAGGCGAGGAGCGGTCCGGCGATCGCGCCCACCTTGTTCATGAAGTTGGGCCAGTTCGTCCCGAACTGGAAGGACATGGTGATGCCCGAGACGACGCCCATGGCGAAGCTCAGCGCGAAGACCTTGAGCCACAGCTTGTAGGTCGCGAGCCATCGCTTGTCGCGCGTGCGCTGGTAGGCGACCCGGAATCCCACGAGGAACCACGCCAGCGCGATCGTCAGCGCCGGGAACATGATGTGGAAACCGATGTTCAGTCCGAACTGGGCGCGCGCCAGAAGTACGGGATCGTCCATGGGCATCCCCGGAGAGTTCGCCCGATTCTATACCCAGGGGTGCGATAGAATTCGCCATGGCCGAGTTGCGACGCGGCAGGCTCAAGATCTTCTTCGGCGCCTTTCCGGGCGCCGGCAAGACCAACGCGATGCTCACCGCCGCGCAGCGCATGCGCGAGGCGGGGCGCGACGTCGTGGTGGGCGTCGTTGACGCGCACGAAAGCGCGAACCTCAAGCTCCTGGAAGGTTTCGAGACACTCCCGCCGCCCTCGAGGGACGGGGCGCCCGCGGGTGGCGAGCTCGATCTCGATCGCGCGCTCGCCCGTCATCCGGATGTCATCGTGATGGACGACCTCGCGCACGCCAATCCCGCGGGGTGGCGCCATCCGAAACGCTGGAAGGACGCCGACGAGCTGCTGGGCGCGGGCATCGACGTCTTCACGACGATGAGCGTGCAGCACCTGGAGAGCCTGAACGACGTCGTGGGCGAGATCACCGGCATCCGCGAGCCGCTCACCGTGCCCGACACGTTCTTCGACACGGCCGACGAGACGGTCATGGTAGACGTGTCGGCCGACGAGCTGCTCGTGCGCAAGCGCGAAGGCAAGGTGCACGTGGGGGACGCCGAGAAGGGCGTCGAGCAGTCGTACTTCAGCAAGGGCAGCCTGCTCGCGCTTCGCGAGATCGCGCTGCGGCGCACCGCGGACGTGGTCGAGGACGAGGTGCAGAAGTATCGCCTCGAGAAGGGCATCGACGCGGTCTGGAAGACCCAGGGCCGCCTTCTCTGCTGCGTGGGCCCCGCGCCGGGAGCGGAGCACGTGGTGCGAAGCGCGGCGCGCTATGCCAAGCGCCTCACGGTTCCGTGGACCGCGATCTACGTCGAGACGCCGAACCTGCAAAGGCTCGCCGCCGACGAGCGCAGGCGCATCCTCAGCGTCGTGCGGCTCGCCGAAGAGCTCGGGGCCAATACGGCCATCGTCACCGGGAACGACGTCGCCCAGGCCATCGTCGATTACTCGCGCGAGCAGAACATCGCCACCGTGGTCGTCGGAAAGACGCGCCGCGCGTGGCTGAAACGCGGCATGAGCGAGAGGATCGCGAGCAAGGCCACGAGCCTCGACCTGGTCGAGATCGGGCGAGGCGGCGCCGACGCGGGCGTGGCGGTGCAGGCGCCGGCTCCGCGTCCCACGGAGGACACGACACGCGCCGGCGAGAAGCGCATCCGGTACCTGTGGACCGTGTTCGCCTGCGCGGGCGCCACCGCTTTCTCGAGCGCGCTCTATCCGTCCTTCGAGCTCGCGACGATCGCGATGATCTACACGATCACTGTCGTGCTGCTCGCGGTGCGTTTCGGGCGCGGGCCCGCGATCGTGGGCGCCGCCATCAACGTGGTCGCGTTCAAGTTCTTCTTCGTTCCGCCCCGCTACGGGTTCATCCCGGCCGACATCCAGTACCTGCTCACGTTCGCGGTGATGCTCGCGGTGGGCGTGCTCATCGGCCAGCTCGCGGGACGGCTTCGCTTCCAGGCGCGCGTCGCGGCCCACCGCGAGAAGCGGGCGCGAACGCTCTACGAGTTCGCGCGCGACCTGGCGCAGCTCCAGACGCCAGCCCAGGTGATCGAGACCACCGAGGAGTTCCTCGAGCGCAATTTCCGGGCGCGCACGTCGCTCCTCGTGCCCGATACCGCGGGCACGCTCGTCTCGCCCACCGGTCGCGGCATGACCAATCCGCTCGACAGCACCGCGGCACAGTGGGCCTACGACCAGGCGCAGCCCGCGGGCGCCGGGACCGACACGCTCGCGACCAACGAGTACCTGTTCCTTCCGCTCAAATCGCCCACGCGCACGCGCGGCGTGCTGGCGGTGCGCGCGGAGCGCGCGCGCGACCTCTTCATTCCCGAGCAGCGCTACCAGTTCGAGATCTTCGCGACATTGGTTGCCACGGCCCTCGAGCGCGTGCACTACGTCGATGTGGCGCGCAACGCGTTGCTGATGGCGGGACTGCAGAGCGGCGAGGTGGCGCTCGAGCGCGAACGCCGCCCCGTGGCCGATCTCGTCGAGGCGGCGCTTCGCCAGCTCGGCACTCTCATGGGCAAGCACGTGGTTGAAGTCGGTGTTTCGCGCGACCTTCCGCAGGTGGCGGTCGATCCGGTCCTCGCGCAGCGCGTTCTCGTAAGCGTGATCGGCAACGCCGCGCGCCACACGCCCGCGGGCACGCACGTCTCGATCGCCGCGCGCGCGCTGCCGCACGAGGTCGAGCTGAGCGTCGAGGATAACGGGCCGGGGCTGCCCAAGGGCCGCGAAGAGGAAGTGTTCGAGTCGTTCGCGCGCGGCGAATCGCGCGATCGCAAGGGCGCGGGCCTGGGGCTCGCCATCAGCCGCGCGATCGTGGAAGCGCACGGCGGGAAGATCCGCGCCGAGCCGCGCGAGGGCGGCGGTACCCGCATCGTCCTCACGCTGCCCACGGCATTGACGAAGGGACCGAAATGAAGAAGCGAGCGCTCGGCAAGTCCGGAATCGACGTCGCGCCGCTCGCTTTCGGCGGCAACGTGTTCGGCTGGACGGTCGACGAGGCGACGTCGTTCCTCCTGCTCGACACTTTCACCGAGCGCGGCTTCAGCCTCGTCGACACGGCCGACACCTATTCGAAATGGGCCCAGGGCCACAAGGGCGGCGAGTCCGAGGCCATCATCGGCAACTGGCTCGCGCAGGGTGGCAACCGGCGCGGCCGCGTCGTCATCGCCACCAAGTGCGGGATGGAGATGCCCGGCATCGGCAAGGGCCTTTCGAAGAAGCACATCCTGCGTTCGGCCGAGGATTCGCTGAAGCGGCTTCGCACCGATCGCATCGATCTCTACCAGGCGCACGAAGAGGACACGGCGACGCCGATCGACGAGACGCTGGAGGCCTACGCGCAGCTGGTGCGAGAGGGCAAGGTGCGCGCGATCGGAGCTTCGAACTATTCGGCCGCGGGACTCGCGGCAGCCCTGGACAAATCGGAGCGATCGTCGCTTCCGCGCTACGAGTCCTTGCAGCCGCGCTACAACCTCTACTCGCGCGAATTCGAGAAGGAGCTGCAATCGCTTTGCGCCGCGCGGGCCGTGGGCGTGATTCCCTACTTTCCGCTCGCCGCGGGATTCCTCACCGGCAAGTACCGCACCGAGGCCGACCTCGCGCAGAGCGCGCGCGGCGCGGGAGTGAAGCGCTACATGGACGAGCGCGGCATGCGAATCCTGGGAGCGCTGGACGAGGTGGCGAAATCGCTTCACGCAAAGCCCGCGCAAGTGGCCCTCGCGTGGGTGATGTCGCGGCCCACGGTGACGGCGCCCATCGCAAGCGCAACGTCGCTCGCGCAGTTGCGGGAGTTGCTGGCCGCGGCCGAACTGAAGCTCGACGAAGCGGCCCTGGGGCGTCTCGATTCGGCGAGCGCCTGATCGTCATCCCGGACGCCGGTATTCCTTCACATCCACTTCGTGACCGTGAAGAGAATCGCCTGACCCACGCAAGCGGCGATTGCGCATCCCAGTGTGAGCCAGTTGAGCGAGACCCTTGGCTGCCGAACTAACGCGAATCCTGAAAACCCGATCGCAACGATGGGCGCGAGCAATGCGATGACCAGCAGGACAAGCATGACCGGGCCGATGCCGGGAATGATCCGGATATCGAACGACGAGAAGCGGATCAGCATGAACAGGAGCCAGATCGCCGCCCAGATCGCAAGGCAGTAGATTGCCGTGGCTCGCAACGATGTCCTGGCCATCTCAGTCTCGGAGGAACGACCCTCCCGCGAAAGC
Organism: Usitatibacter sp.; assembly: GCA_035308545.1. Classification (GTDB taxonomy): domain Bacteria; phylum Pseudomonadota; class Gammaproteobacteria; order Burkholderiales; family Usitatibacteraceae; genus Usitatibacter. The sequence continues at coordinate 884 of DATGGI010000149.1, read as the reverse complement.
ACCTAGCCTATGATGCCCTCGAGGTTCCCGCCGGCGTCGTTCGCGGCGAGGATTCCGCCCGCGCGCTCGGCGTTCACCGGGCGCGAGAGCAGGAAGCCCTGGCCGAACTCGCAGCCGAGCTCGCGAAGCAACGTGAGCTGCGCGTTGGTCTCGATGCCTTCCGCATAGACTTCCTTCGACAGCGCCTGGCCCAGCTTGAAGATCGCCTTCACGATCTCGCCGCCTTCGCCCTCGCGGCTCATCTTGTCGATGAACGAGCGATCGACCTTGAGCGCGTCGATGGGCAGCGTCGCGAGGTAGGAGAGCGACGAGTAGCCGGTGCCGAAATCGTCGATGGACAGCTGCACGCCCATCTGGCGAAGCGCCATCAGGGTGGAGACCGCGTTCTCGATGCCGTTCATGAGCACGCTCTCGGTCACTTCGAGCGTGAGCTGCGCGGGCCTCATGTCGGCGGCCTGGAGCGAGCGGCCCACGTGGGAGACGAAATCCGGATGCGAGAGCTGCAGGCTCGACACGTTCACGCTCATGCGCAGGTCGTTGCCCTCGCGGATCGCGCGCCAGTCGCGCATCTGGCGGCACGCTTCGGCGAGCACCCAGTTGCCCAGCGGCACGATGAGCCCCGTTTCCTCGGCGACCGGGATGAACATGCTCGGCTCGAGGAGGCCGCGGTCGGGATGGTTCCAGCGGGCGAGCGCCTCGAAGCCGACGAGCTTCGCGTCCTTCAGCGTGCAGATCGGCTGGTACTCGAGGTAGATCTGCCCCTTGCCGAGCGCCTTGCGAAGCTCGGTCTCGAGCTGCAGCTGCGCGGAGACGTGGGCGTGCTGGCTCGAATCGAAGAGCGCGTATTGCGCCTTGCCCTTGGACTTCGCCTTGTACATGGCGAT
>DATGGI010000148.1:0-21765 GCA_035308545.1 Usitatibacter sp. | reverse complement strand
CCGATGTCGATCTGCCCGCAGGCGATGTCGTGCTTGCGGTTGTCGAGCGACGTGGATTTCGTGAGGCCCGTGATCGCGTGCTTGGTCGACGTGTACGCGACGCTGTTGGGCCGCGGCGCGTGCGCGGAGATAGAGCCGTTGTTGATGATGCGGCCGCCCTTCGGCGCCTGCGCCTTCATGATGCGAATCGCCTCCTGCGTGCAGAGGAATGCGCCCGTGAGGTTCGCGTTCACGACGTTGGTCCACTGCTCGTAGGTGAGGTCTTCCATCGGCACGGGCGGCGCGCCCATGCCCGCGTTGTTGAAGAGCACGTCGAGCCGGCCCCACTTCGATTTCACCGCGGCGAAAAGCGCCGACACGGACTTCGGATCGCCCACGTCGGTCGGCATCGCGATCGCATTGCCGGGCTTGCCGGATTCGGCGATCGCCTTCTCGAGCGGCTCCGCGCGACGCCCCGCGAACGCGACGTTGTAGCCCTCCTTCATGAGCGCGAGGGCCGCGGCCTTGCCGATCCCGGTGCCGGCGCCCGTGACGACTGCGACTTTCATTTTCTCTCCTTGTCACCCCGGCGAAGGCCGGGGCCCATTCAATCGACAGTATTCAGGACATCCCGCAGTGTCTGCACGATCTCGTCGATCTGCTTCTCCTCGATGATGAGCGCCGGCGCGATCGCCATGACGTCGCCCGTCGAGCGGATGAGCACGTTCTTCTCGTAGCACTTGAGGTATGTCTCGAAGCCGCGCGCTCCGGGCGCGCCCGCGCGCGCGGCGAGCTCGACGCCACCCACGAGTCCCTGGTTGCGGATGTCGATCACGTGCTTCGCGCCCTTGAGCGAGTGCAGCGCCGCCTCGAACTTCGGCGCCATCTTCGCGGCGCGTGCGAAGAGGTCTTCGTCCTTGTAGAGCTGCAGCGTGGCCACGCCCGCGGCGCACGCGAGCGGATGCGCGGAGTACGTATAGCCGTGGAAGATCTCGATCGCCGAGGGCGGTCCCGTCATGTATGTCTGGTAGATCTCCTTCGAGACGATGACGCCGCCCATCGGCACGGTGCCCGAGGTCACGCCCTTCGCGAACGTGATCATGTCGGGCTCGACGCCATACACCTCGGACGCGAAGCTCGCGCCCACGCGGCCGAACGCGGTGATGACCTCGTCGAAGATGAGCATGATGCCGTGCTTCTTCGTGATCTCGCGAAGGCGCTGCAGGTATCCCTTCGGCGGAATGATGACGCCCGTCGATCCGGCGATGGGCTCCACGATCACCGCGGCGATCGTCGACGCATCATGCAGCGCGACGAGCCTCTCCAGCTCGTCGGCGAGATGCGCGCCCCACTCGGGCTGCCCCTTCGTGAAGGCGGCCTTCTCGATGTTCAGCGTATGCGGCAGGTGGTCGACGCCGGTCAGCATGTTGCCGAACATCTTCCGGTTCGCGACGATGCCGCCGACCGAGATGCCGCCAAATCCCACGCCGTGGTAGCCGCGCTCCCGCCCGATGAAGCGCTGGCGCGAGCCTTCTCCGCGCAGCCGTTGATAGCCGAGCGCGATCTTCAATGCCGTATCCACGGCTTCGCTTCCCGAATTGCAGAAAAAGACATGGTCGAGATTGCCGGGCGTGAGATCGACGATGCGGTTGGCGAGCTCGAAGGCGAGCGGATGCCCCATCTGGAACGCCGGCGCGTAATCCATCACGGACGCCTGCTTCTGGATCGCCTCTGTAATCGGCTTCCTACAATGCCCCGCGTTGCAGCACCACAGGCCCGCGAAGCCGTCCAGAACTTTTCTGCCGTCGGCCGTCCAATAAAACATGCCCTCGGCTTTCGTGAACAGACGCGGTGACGACTTGAACGCCCTGTTCGCTGTGAACGGCATCCAGTAGGAATCCAGGTCGTCGGGGGCTAACTGCAGCGAATCGGAAAGTATCGTCATTTGGCGGATCCTCTCGGGGACCGTCAATTTACCGCAATCGAGATATGGAGGTATTGATGAAGAAGCTCATCGCTGTTTCGATCGCCGCCGCGGCGATTTCCGCGCTTTCCGCGCCAACCTTCGCGCAGGCCGAGGTCTACCTCGACACCGCGCCGCCCGCCGCGCCCATGGAGGAAGTGCCGCCGCCGCGCGCGGGATTCGTATGGATCCCGGGCTACTACGACAGCTACAACGGCGCGTACCGATGGAACCCGGGCCACTGGGAACACGAGCGGCACGGCTATCGCTGGCGGGGCGCCACGTGGGAAAGCCGCAACGGCCACTACTACTACCGCGAAGGTGGCTGGGACCATTCGCCGGGCTGATGGAACGCCGATCGTCAGAGAACGCCGACAGCGGTACGCGGCGGCGTCCTGCTTCGGATGGACGCGGGGGGTCGTATCTTGAAGGAACGCTCGACTCCCTACTCCAAGGAGGTAAACAATGAAGAAGCTTCTCGCCGTCACGATTGCCGCTGCAACGATTTCCGCATTTTCCGCGCCGACCTTCGCGCGTACCGAGGTGTACCTCGACTTCGCGCCGCCGCCGGCTCCCGTGGAAGAAGTGCCCGCGCCCCGCGTCGGGTTCGTCTGGATCCCGGGCTACTACGAGCATGACCATGGCAAGTACCACTGGCGTTCGGGCCGGTGGGAGCATGAGCGCCATGGCTACGTCTATCGTGGTTCCACCTGGGATCATCGCGAGGGCCACTACTACTATCACGAGGGTGGCTGGGAGCGTTCCCCGGGCTAGCAGCTAGGCCAAGAACGCGGAAACGCCGGCCCTCGGGCCGGCGTTTTCATTTGGGGGGCCGGAATACTGTAAAATTGCGGGCTGCATTTTCGATTCACCTCGTCTCGTTAGCGCACCCCAATGGCACAGTTCGTCTACACGATGATCCGCGTGGGCAAGGTCGTTCCGCCCAAGCGCCAGATCCTCAAGAACATCTCGCTCTCCTTCCATCCGGGCGCCAAGATCGGCCTGCTCGGCCTGAATGGCGCGGGCAAGTCCACCGTGCTCAAGATCATGGCCGGCGTGGACAAGGATTTCGAAGGCGAGGCGATCCCGATGCCCGGCATCCGCGTCGGCTACCTGCCGCAGGAGCCGCAGCTCGAGCCCGGCCACACCGTCCGCGAAGCCGTGGAAGAGGGGCTGGGCGAAGTCTTCAAGGCGAAGAAGCGCCTCGAGCAGGTGTACGCGGAATACGCGGAAGAAGGCGCCGACTTCGACAAGCTCGCCGCCGAGCAGGAAAAGCTCGAGAAGCTGCTCGCGTCGGCGGATTCGGACACGCTGGATACGCAGCTCGAAGTCGCCGCCGATGCGCTGCGCCTTCCGCCGTGGGACGCCAAGGCGGACGTGCTCTCCGGCGGCGAGAAGCGCCGCGTGGCGCTTTGCCGCCTGCTGCTCTCGAAGCCCGACATGCTGCTCCTGGACGAGCCCACGAACCACCTCGATGCCGAGAGCGTCGAGTGGCTCGAGCAATATCTCCAGCGCTTTCCCGGCACCGTGGTCGCGGTCACCCACGATCGCTACTTCCTCGACAACGCCGCCGAGTGGATCCTCGAGCTCGACCGCGGCACGGGCATCCCGTACAAGGGCAACTACAGCGAGTGGCTGGAGCAGAAGCGCGACCGCCTCCAGAAGGAAGAGTCCAGCGAGACCGCGCGCCAGAAGGCGATCAAGAAAGAGCTCGAGTGGGTCCGCCGCAACGCGAAGGGCCAGCAGACGAAGAACGTGGCGCGCCTGAAGCGCTTCGAGGAATTGAACGACTACGAATACCAGAGGCGCAACGAGACCGCGGAGATCTTCATCCCCGTGGCCGAGCGGCTGGGCAATGAAGTGATCGAATTCGAGGGCGTCTCGAAGGCCTACGGCGATCGCCTGCTCATCGACGACCTCTCGTTCAAGATCCCGCCGGGCGCCATCGTCGGCATCATCGGGCCCAACGGCGCGGGCAAGTCCACGCTCTTCCGCATGATCACGGGCAAGGAAAAGCCGGACAAGGGCAAGATCACGATCGGCCACACGGTGAAGATGTCGGTCGTGGACCAGACGCGCAAGTTCAAGGAGAAGGACAACGTCTGGCAGGCGATCTCCGGCGGCCAGGACATCCTCACCATCGGCAAATTCGAGATCCAGTCGCGCGCGTACCTCGGCCGCTTCAACTTCAGGGGCCAGGACCAGCAGAAGCTCACGGGCCAGCTCTCGGGCGGCGAGCGCGGGCGCCTGCACCTCGCGAAGACGCTCCTCGATGGCGGCAACGTGCTCCTCCTCGACGAGCCGTCCAACGACCTCGACGTGGAAACGCTGCGCGCGCTCGAAGACGCGCTCACTGAATTCGCGGGCACCGTGATGGTGATCTCGCACGACCGCTGGTTCCTCGACCGCGTCTGCACGCACATCCTCGCGGCCGAGGGCGATTCGCAGTGGTACTTCTACCAGGGCAACTACCACGAGTACGAGGAAGACAAGCTCGAACGCCTTGGCGCAGAGGCTTCGCAGCCCCACCGCATCCGCTACAAGGCCCTCAAGTAACGGCACGGCGATGGCCACCGCCGCCAATCCGGTCTACGCGAACGTCGCCTTCCTGCGCATCCCGCAGTTCGATTCGCGTTCGGTGACGGAGCAGGCGGCGCTCAAGGAGAAGCTCGAGGCGAGGACGCGCGAGGCGGTCTCGGGCGTGGCCCGCGTCGACCGCGTCGTGCTCGATGCCGACGACGGCCTCGCGATCATCCTCTTCGGCGATCCGGATCGCGCGCTGCGCGTCGCCGAATCGTTCTGCGTCGGGACCGCGGAGCCCGCCGTGCAGGCGGGGCTCAATCACGGCCCGCTCGCGCTCTCGTCGGCGGGCGCCGATACGCGCGTCTTCGGCGATGGGCTCACGGCCGCGGCCGCCGCGGCGCGATTCGCGCAGCCGCGCAAGCTCCTGGTCACGCAGGATTTCGCGCGCGCCCTCGAGCGGCGCCACCCCGCGCGCGCGGCCGAGCTCGCGACCGCGGGAGATTTCACCGACACTCGCGTCCGCCAGCATTCTTTCTACACGCCCGAGCGCAAGCGCGTGGGCGCCTACCGGCGCCGCATGATCGCGCTCGCGGTGGCCGGCGTGGTCGCAATCCTCGCCACGGGCCTTGCGACGCGCGCGCTGGTGAAGCGCCTCTTTCCGCCGCCGCCCGCCATCGTGACGCTCAACGTGAAGCCGCGTGGCGACGTCTACGTGGACGGCTTGTACAAGGGCAGCGTGCCGCCGCTGCGCGAGCTCGAGGTGCAGGCGGGGTCGCATTCGTTCGAGATCCGCAACGCCCGTTTCACGCCCTACGCGGTCACGCTGGATCTCAAGGCCGGGGAACGTTCGGAGATCGCCCACACGTTCCTCGCGCCGCGCGTGCCGCCCCGGCCGCAGCCGCAACAACAGCAGCCCGGATTCTGGGACAGCCTCAAGCGCAAGTTCGGAGGTGGCGGATGAGCGACGCGGGCTGGGCGAAGTTCGGGCGCTTCGAGGTGATCGACATCCTCGGCCGCGGCGCCATGGGTGTCGTATATCGCGCGAAGGATTCGGCGCTGGGGCGCACCGTCGCCATCAAGACGATCTCGCTCACGGGCAGCGCGCAGGAGCGCGACGTCCACGAGGCGCGTTTCATGCAGGAGGCGCGCGCCGCGGGCAGCATCAGCCATCCCTCGATCATCACGATCTACGACGTGGGCCGCGAGGGCGACACGGCGTTCATCGCGATGGAGCTCCTCGAAGGACGCGACCTTCGCGACCTGATCGGCACCGTGAGCCTCACGCCGTCCCAGTCCGTGGGGATCGCGGCCGCCGTCGCCGAAGGCCTCGCCTTCGCCCACGAGCGCGGCATCATCCATCGCGACATCAAGCCCGGCAACATCATGGTGCTTCCCGATGGGCGCGTGAAGATCATGGACTTCGGCATCGCGCACGTGCACGAGCCGAGCGTGAAGACGCAGACGGGCGTGCTCCTGGGCTCGCCGCAATACATGTCGCCGGAGCAGATCGCCGGGCAGACCGTGGATTACCGCGCCGACATCTTCTCGCTGGGCCTCGTGCTCTACGAGATGCTCACCGGCGTGAAGCCGTTCCAGGGCGAGGACATTCCCGAGCTCATGTTCAAGGTCGCGAACCTCTCCGCGACGCCGCCCAGCCATCTCGCGCCGGACTTGCCGCCGGTGATCGACTTCATCCTCGCGCGGGCGATGAAGAAGAAGGCGGAGGAGCGCTACGCCTCCGCGGCGGACATGGCGAAGGACCTGCGCGACGCGATGGGCGAGGTCGCCGTGGCGGAGAGCGGCCGCGCGGGGCGCGCGGAAGCGGACACGCTGCCCAATACGCCATCCGCATCGCCCGCCCACGACACGGCGCCCGGCATGGTGCGCGACGAGCCGATCGAGCTTCGTCCCTCGCCGCGTTTCGATTCCGCCGACGGCCTCGCGCGCCTCTCGCTCCTGCCGTCGAAGGCCGACGAGACGATGTCGCGCGCCGGCTGGACCGTGCACGTGAAACCCGAGCCGCGCAAGACCGACGTCGCGCGCATCGTCGTCGCGCTCTGCTACGTGCTGGCGGCTTTCGCCGCCGCCGCGATTGTCCTGCTGTGACTTCGCGTGACTTCGGGGTCAGACCCTTAAGATGAACCGCCTTCGGGGTCTGGCCCCGTTCTGGTTTTTCGCCCTTGCGCTCTTCGTCGCGGCGTGCGGCGGGACGAAAGCGAAGCTCGAGAAGCTCGACCGCGGCGCGACGGTGCTCGCGTTCGGGGACAGCCTCACGTTCGGGACCGGCGCGAACACGGGTGAATCGTATCCCGCGGTCCTCGCGCAGATCACGGGGCTCAAGGTCGTGAACGCGGGCGTGCCCGGCGAATTGAGCGCGGAAGGACTCGAGCGCCTGCCCGGCGCGCTCGACGAGGCGCAGCCGAAGCTCCTCATCCTTTGCCACGCGGGCAACGATTTCCTGCAGAAGAAGGACGACGCCGTCGCGGCCAACAACGTCCGCGCGATGGTCCAGCTCGCGAAGAGCCGCGGCATCGGTGTCGTCCTGCTCGCCACGCCGAAGCCCGGAATTCCGCCCTCGGTGCCGAAGTTCTACGAGGACATCGCGGCGCAGGAGCGCATCCCGATCGAGGACGGCGTGCTGAAGGACGTCCTCTTCGACCAGGGGCTCAAGTCCGACTTCGTGCATCCGAACGCGAAGGGCTACGCGCGCGTCGCCGAAGCGCTCGAGAAGCTCCTGAAGAAATCCGGCGCGCTCTAGCCGCGCTTCGACTGCCGACGCGCGAATCAGAACCGTCCTACAAGGCCCGTGCGCATAGTCCGAATGGACGGGCCCCGGCAAGGGCCTAGATTCGGTGTCACCAAGACCCAAAAACGAAGGGAATCGCCATGACACCCGCTACCGTCGCGCGCAATGTGAGGATTCGCCGCCCCGCTTCGCTTCCGATCCTGGAGATCGACGACGATGGAGTGCCCGTCTTCGAGACCAACTTCGACGGACGCCGCTGGCTCGAGGAGGGCGATGAACCCACCGCCGTCTCGCTCTCGGATTGGCCCGCCGAATTCGAGGACTGACCCCGAAGCCTAGGAATCCTCCTACAGCATTGTCGGCGGGCGCCTACAGGAGCCCCCGATCGCCGCAGGTAGGTTGATCCGATGGGAATGTCCTGGGAGATGCCGCCTGAAGTCGCGTCCGAGGAGCAGGTCCCCGGGGCGACGCGGCGAAACTGGGTCTATCGCGAGATGGAGCTGCTCGGCATCGCGTTGTTGTTCGACGATGCCGAAGACAGCCAGTCGAGCGCGAGCCCCGACAACATCGCAAGCCCGATCGACAAGCAGTCCTCGTCCAGGTAGAAGCGCGGGCTGTGTCCCGGCGCCGACGACGCGATCGTGCGATCGGGCGGCGTGCATCCCACGCGAATGAAGAGTCCCGGCACGGCCTTCTGGTAGAACGAGAAGTCCTCGGCGCCGCAGACCTTGTCCACGACGCCCACGTTCTCCTCGCCCGCGAGGCGCTGCATCGTGGGAATCGCCCACGTCGTGAGCGCCGGGTCGTTTACCGTCACGTCGTAGCCGCGCTTGATCGTCACCTTCGCCTTGGCTCCTCCCGCCGCGGCGATCATCTCGGCGATGCGCGTCACGTGCTCGTGGATGTCCTCGCGCTGCTTTTCGTCGAACGTGCGGATCGTGCCTTCCATGCGCACGTCGTCGGGAATGATGTTCTTGCGCACGCCGCCACGGAAGACGCCGATCGTGACGACCGACGGCTCCTTCGTGATGTCCATCCTGCGCGAGACGATCGTCTGGATGCCCGTCACGATCTGCGCGGAGGTGACGATCGGATCGATGCCGCGCCATGGCATCGCGCCGTGCGTCTGCTCTCCGCGAACGAAGATGCGCAGCTCGTCGGACGAGGCCATCATCGGGCCCACGCGATAGCCGACCTTGCCGGTGTGATGGTTCGAGGTCACGTGGAGCCCGAAGATCGCGCCCACCTTCGGCGATTCCAGGCACTGCTCCTCGATCATCATTCGCGCGCCGCCGTTCTCGCCGTCGGGCGCGCCTTCCTCGGCCGGCTGGAAGATGAATTTCACGGTGCCGGGGATCCGGTCGCGCATTCCAGCCAATATCTCGGCCACGCCCATGAGGATCGCCGTGTGCGCGTCATGGCCGCACGCGTGCATCACGCCGCACTGCATGCCCGACCATTCCGTCTTCACCGTGCTCCTGAAGGGCACATCGACTTCCTCGGTGACGGGCAACGCATCCATGTCGGCGCGCAAAGCAACGACGGGACCAGGCTTGCCGCCCTTGAGCAATCCGACGACACCCGTGTGCGCGACTTTCTCCTTCACCTCGATGTCGAGGGACCGCAGGTGGTCCGCGACGATCTTCGAAGTGCGGAACTCGCGGTTGCCGAGCTCGGGGTTCTGGTGGAGGTCGCGGCGCCACGCGATGACCCGCGGCTCGAGATCGTCGATGGCGGCGCGGATCGCTTCGTCGAAAGGAGACTGTGCCCCGGCCTCCGCCGGAGTGATATCGCGCGTGTTCATGATTTCATCAGCGTCGCGACAAGTCCGAAGACCCCGATGCCGAGCGCGGCGATCGCGTCGCCCGCGATGAGGCCGCCACCCACGAGCGATGTGGTGCTCATGTCCTCGGGCAACCCGTCGTCCTTCGTCTTCTTCGATTTCACGAGCGTGTTGAAGAGGGTGGATGTGATGCCGCCGCCGCCGAACCACATCGAAGTCCAGTAGTTCACGAAGCCGCCGAAGGAGAACGCGTACGGCGAGGGCAGCAGGATCGCGTCGACGATGAAGTTCTTCGTGCCGACGATCTTGCGCGCGAGCTGGAACGCGAGGCCAAGGCCCACGCCCCACCAGATCGCGGTGAGCTGATAGGGCTTCGGTTGCGTGAGGCTGCGCAGCACGCCCACGAATTTATAGGTCATCGCCGCGCTCCACTGGGCGGGCTGGTCCGCGGCCTTCATCACCGTCTGGTCCTGGAGCAGGATCGGATACGCCGCCATGAAGAGCTTCGCGAACACGACGCCCATGATCGCGCCCATGAGGATTCCCGCGGCCTGGTAGCGGAATTGCATCACGCGGTTCGTGCCGAGGCGCCACCCGGTGGAGCGGTCCTGCTGCATGTCGGCGGCGGTATTCGTGGAGATGAGCAGGATCGCGCCCGCCATGAGGCCCACGCCCGCGTCGGTGAGTCCCGCGGTGGCCATGATGAGCACCGACACCACGAACGCGGACGAGATCGGGTTGCTGTCCGTGAGGCCGAGCGAGATGCCGTTCACCATCACGAAGACGAAGACGAGCGCGAGGGCGATCACGAGGTAGAGCAGCGGCTGGCCCAGCACGAGATGTCCCGTGGCGAGGATGCCCACGCCCCATGCCGCGACCCATGCGATCAGCTTGTGCGTGTTCACGCGCTTCCAGTCGGGCTGCTCGGGCTGCGCTTTCGGGCCGCTCTTCAGGCGCCCCGCGAACTCCCAGAGGATCAAGCTGATGTCGAGCAGCGCCGCGCCCATGATCATCCCGAGCGCGATGAGGAACGTGATCTTCCGGTACGGCTCTCCGTCCTGCAGCCAGCCGATGGAGACGAACCAGGGCGTGAGCAGGTCGCCGATGATCGCCGCGCTGATCGCGGGGATGCCCACGCGCGCGCCCACGACCATGCCGGCGCCGAACGTGGACGCGGAGAACGAGATCTTGTCGATGAATTCGACTTTCAGCGCGGCCATCGGGATGAGGAAGCCCGCCGCCATGCCGCCGCCGAGCTGGTTCACCGAGCGCTTGAGGAGCACCGGGTCCGTGAGCGCGCGAAGGATGTTGGCGACCGCGAGTCCCGAGGGAAACTGGAGCTGCATGCGGTCCACGAGGATCGGCGTATAGAGCATGCCCACGCCCGCGGCGAACATCCCGATGCACAGGAAGTAGAGGACCATCTGCCACACCGGCGGCTGCGGCAATCCCATCCACACGGCAGCTTGGATGAGCACGCCCATGGCCGAGAGGCTCGCGACGGAAGCGGCGGCCGTCTGGATGTAGTTCGCGCCATGCTTGCCTTCGGCGCCGTAACCGTACGTGACCGTGGAACCGAGGATTCCCGCGAGCACCTGCCCGCCGATATAGAAGCCGAGCGAGAAGTTCATGTACGAAGCCGTCACGCCTCCGAGCGGCCCGAGCACGAAGATGCCCAGCGAGAGCAGCAGGGCGTGGTACTTCCAGGTGTTGGGCGCGGGCAGCCAGGACCAGCGGGGTTCGTTCAAGTGGGCTCCTCCGGTATCTAGTTTGGGCTGGAAAATAGCACGTCGCCCAACGATGCGCTGTGGAATCCCCAGGCTTTCGCGGAGCTTACAACCTGAAACAAATCGTGTCGTCGGATTTCGCGATGGCCCGTTATTGCAGGTATGGCGGCGTCGCCATGATCCCGGAGGCAACACCAATGAAAAGATCCCTCACTCTCTCGCTGGTCGCGGCGTTTTTCGCGATCGGCTCGGCGTCGGCCCAGACCACGGGCACCGAAGTGCAGCGCAACGTCGACCAGCAACAGCGCATCGAGAACGGCCTGCAGTCGGGGCAGCTTTCCACCAAGGAAACATCGCAGCTCGAGAAGGGCGAACAGCACATCGACAAGATGGAAGCCAACGCCAACAAGAACGGCGGTCCCACGCCCCAGCAGGCCGCTGCGATCCAGAAGGCGCAGAACCGCGAGTCGGCGGCGATCTACCGCGACAAGCACAACGCCGTCACCGGCAATCCGAATTCCGCTTCGTCGCAGCGCATGCAGGCCGACGTCCAGCGCAACGTGAACCAGCAGCAGCGCATCGAGAACGGCGTGAAGTCGGGCCAGCTCACCAACAAGGAAACCGGAAAGCTCGAGCGGGGCCAGGCCCATGTGAACGGCGCCGAGGCGAATGCCGGAGCCAACGGCCACGTCGGCGCCAACGAGCAGAAGAACATCCAGGCTCGCGAGAACCACCAGAGCAAGAAGGTCTACAACAAGAAGCACAACGCGAAGACCGCCTGATGCGGATTTGAAACACATTCCGTCCGCGGCAGGAGTACGCTAGCGCCCGTCGGGTTCGCATTCTGAAGGGGCCTCGCGATGGTACGAAGACTGCTGGCGCTGGGAATCCTGGCGGCCTCGCTCGACCTGGCCGCGGCCGGGATCTACAAGTGCACCTCGCCCTCGGGTAGCGTTTCCTACCAGGAGATCGCCTGCGCGGGCACGCAGACCGGCGGCGTCGCCAACATTCCCACCGGTTTTCCCGACATGAACGTCATCGAGCACGACCACATCCTGCAGCTGGGCTCCATGGCCGAGGCGAGGCTGCTCAAGCGCTACGAGATCGACAGCAACGAGCGCGTCGCCATGGCGGACATCGCCGCGCGCGAGCGTGCGGCGCAGATGGCGGCCGCGAACGTATCGAACGGCGATGCTTCGCTCGGCTACGGCCTCGGATGGGGCGGGCGTCTCATTCCGATCGCGGCCCACCGCAGCCCGCCGCCGCAGCACAACGGCCACTCCGCCCTGTTGCATTGACGAAGCGAGACGAGCTCAACGCGGAGACGCTCGCCGCCCAGGGTCTGGGTCGCGTCACCGAAACCTATCGCGAGGTCGTTCCGCCGATCCACGTTTCCACGACCTATGAGCGTGGCGCGGATGGCTCATATCCCGGCGGCCGCATCTACTCGCGCGCCGACAATCCCGGCTACGACCAGGCCGAGGCGCTGATCGCGTCGCTCGAGCGCGCGAAGTCCGCGCTGCTCTTCTCTTCGGGGATGTCGGCTTCGGCCGCGGTGTTCCAGGCGCTCATGCCCGGCGAACGCGCGCTCGTCCCGCGCAACATGTACTGGGCGTTCCGCAAATGGTTGCTGGAGTTCGCGGCGCCGCGCGGCCTGGATGTCGAGCTCTACGAGAACTCGTCGCTCGACGATCTCGCGGCGAAGGCTCGCGCGAGGAAGCCGCGCGTGATCTGGATCGAAACGCCGGCCAATCCCACGTGGGACGTGACCGACATCGCCGCGGCGGGCGCCATCGCGCGCGAGGTGGGCGCGGTGCTCGCCGTCGATTCCACCGCGGCCACGCCGATGCTGACGCGGCCCATCGAGCTCGGCGCGAACATCGTGATGCACTCGGGGACGAAGTACCTCAATGGGCACTCCGACGTGATCGCCGGCGTGCTCGCCAACGCAGCCGACGACGACTACTGGCAGCGCATTCGCTACGTGCGCGGCAGCGGCGGGGGCGTGCTGGGACCGTTCGAGGCGTGGTTGCTGCTTCGCGGGATGCGCACGCTGCACCTGCGCGTCGCGCGCGCCTGCGAGAACGCGATGTGCGTCGCAACCCACTTCGAAGGGCATCCCGCGCTTTCGCACGTGCTGTATCCGGGCCTCGCATCGCATCCCGGGCACGCGGTCGCCACGAAGCAGATGCAGGGCGGCTTCGGCGGGATGATGTCGCTGCGGCTGAAGAAGGGCGAAGCGGCCGCGAAGGAATTCACGGCGAAGCTTCGCGTGTTCAAGCGCGCGACCTCGCTCGGATCGACGGAGAGCCTCGCCGAGCATCGCGCGAGCGTGGAAGGGCCGGGCACGCTCTGCCCCACGGATCTCGTGCGCCTTTCGATCGGCGCGGAGCACGCCGGCGACCTCATCGCCGACATCCAGCAGGCGCTCGTCCAGGACTGATTCGGGGTCAGACCCCGATCATTTGCCCTGCCACTTCACCAGGAATTCGTTCACGGACTTGGGGTCCATCGAGCGCATCGATTCGAACTCGCCTGTCTTCTGGCTGTAGACGATCTTCCCGTCGCTTTCCAGGACCGCGAAGGCCGGGACGCCTTTCTTGAGCGGGATTCCGTAGCGCATCGCCACGTCGAAGTTGTCGGTGATGCCCTTGTCGCCCACGTTCACGTGGACCACTACGAAGCGCGAGTCGAGTATCGCGGCGTTCTCGGGCCGGCGCATGTACGCGTCCAGCACCTTGCAGTCCGTGCACCAGTTGCCGCCGAAATCTAGGAGCACGCGCTTGTGGGTGCGCGAGGCATCGGCGAGCGCTGCCTTGATATCGGCATCGGCGCGGGAGATCTCGGGATAGACGGGCGCGGCGGCCGACAAGGGCAGCGCCGCGGCAGCGAGGACAATAGCGAGGAAGCGTTTCGGATTCATCCGTGGATTATAGCGGCCGCGAGTGCTTGACGAAGGTACATATGTACATGGATAATCTCCTGCCCCTCCGGAGACCGCCATGCCCAAGCGCCCCGCCCCCGCCTCCGCGCCGCAGCCGTCGCTCGAAATCGAGCGCGTGCAGACGGGCGTGAAGATCGAGAAACGCATGCTCAAGGTGCTGAAGGCCCTGGCCGAATACCACGACATGACGCTCGGGGATCTGCTCGAAGGCATCGTGCTGCACGCGTTCGAAGGCAAGCAACCCTTCGAGCGTTCGACTCTCGAGCGCATCGGGCAACTCCGCAAGATCTACGGCCTCGACCTCGACGCCCGCCACAGCCACCGCCTTCGCGAAAGGAGCGATTCATGAACGCCTTCGTCGCCGAACGCAGCACGCGATCCCACTCGTTCACCCTTGAGATGCCCGTCGCAAAGGCGTTCCCGCTCTTCGAGCCGGAGGGCGAACGCGCATGGGCGAAGGGATGGGATCCCGCATACGTCCATCCCGCCAGCGGCAGGGCGGAGCAGGGCATGGTCTTCACGACAAGCCACGGCGGCGAGGACACGATCTGGATGATGGATCGCTACGAGCCCGCGGCGGGCATCGTCGAATACGCGCGCGTGACACCGGGATCGCGAATCGCGACGGTGCTCGTCCAATGCGCGGCGATCGATCCAAGCCGCACGCGCGTCACCGTGATCTACGTCTTCACCGGGTTGAGCGCCGCGGGCAACGCCATCGTCCGCAAGATGGACGACGACGCCTATCGCGCGTACATCGAATCGTGGCGGGATGCGATCGCGAAAATGAACTAATGTATGACGCTTACGCGAAATCGCGAGGAGAACAGAATGACTTTATGTCCCATTGCCTTGGCCGTAGGCTGCCAGAAGTGTCCCGCCTTTTCCGTTTGCCCCCTGAAGGGCGTGATCGGCGACTACAAGAAGCCGGAGGAGCCGCCGAAAGACCAGGGCGCAAGCAAGGCAGAGAAGTGACCCGGAAGGAGTGACGCCATGACAGTGCTGCAGGGATGGATCATCGTCGGTCTGCTGGTCCTTGTCGTCCTTTTCCTCTGGGACATCGGAAGCCGCCTGCGGGACATCCTTGCCGACACGACCCAGGCCAGGGATTCGCTCCTCGCCATCCAGGAACAGGGACGCCGCCAACGCACGGGAGCGAGCTAGCGAACGAGTATCGTCTCTCCCGCGGTCACCCGATCCCCCGGCTTCACCTGCACGTCGAAGCTTTCGCGCCACGGCACGATGAGATCGACCTGGGAGCCGATGCGGATCATTCCGAACGTGGCACCACGCGCAACGCGCGCGCCCGGCGCGAAGTAGCTGTCGATGCCGTTCACCGTGAGCGCGCCGATCTGCACCACGTAGCACTGCAGGGCGGAGCCGCCGTATTCGCCGCGAATCTGCGTGACGGCGCGCTCGTTCTGCACGATGTGCATGCTTCCTTCGTAGCGGGGCTCGAGGCCCAGGAGCGTGCGCAGGTGCATCACGCCCATGTTGAGGTTACCGCCGCCGTTCAACGCCGGATAGCGGCGCACGAATCCGATCTCGCCTTCGATGGGCGCGCGGTTGTAGTGCACGTCGAAGGGACTCATGAAGACGCCGATCACGAGCTTGGGCTGGTCGAAGTCCTCGCGCATGAGGTCGGTCACCTTGGCGCTCACGCCCAGCTTGATGACCACGACGTCGTCGCCGGGCGCGACCTTCTTCACGTAGACGACGGTGCCGTCGGCGGCGCTCAGCACTCCGGCCGCGGCGGGCGGCGAGCGCTGCGGGTCACGGAAGAACCAGAACCGGCGCCAGAGGAGGTATGCAGCGACTGCGAGGAGCGCGACCGCGATCGTCGCGAAGATCAATTTTCTCGAGGCGACCAGGGCCCGTCGCGCAGGACGCGGACGAGTGCCACGCCCGAAGCCAACGGGAAGTCCACGGCCTCGAACCATTCGGATTCGCGCTGGATCTCGCGCAGCCACTTCTTCACGCCCGCGTGGCCGACGAATTCGCGCACGTAGATGTTGGTGTCGTGCAGCAGGATGAATCCACCCTTGCGCATGTGGCGCATGGCGGCGACAAAGTCATGGCGCACGTCGTCGTATGAATGGTTGCCGTCGATGAACGCGATGTCGATCGGCGGCAGGTCCCGCGACGCGTATTCCGTGAAGAACGCTTCGCTCGTCATCTTGTAGTGCTCGATGCGGTCCTCGACCCCGAAGCGCGAGAAGTGCGCGCGCACCTTCGCGGGCTCGTCCCATTGCGAGGTGCCGCCCACCGTCTGGAGCGGGCCGTTCTTGAGGAGCGAATAGGATGGATCGACGAAGCTCAGCACGCCCGAGCCGTTGTCGTTCAACCCGAGCGCGAGCGTGACCACGCTGAAGCCGAACCCCGAGCCGATCACGACGATGTGCGCGGGGCGCAGCGTGCGCACGAGGCCGTAGTAGAGGAAGCCGAACCCGATGTTGAGGTTGCCGCGATCCTCGTGGTGTCCGAGGGGCTTGGCGTGCTGGAGGATCGTCTCCAGCATCGGCGCGTCCAGGCTGAACGTCGCGTTCTTTTGCTTCGGAAGCGTAAGCATGTTTTGCAGCGAGGCTACAGCCCATATATTTCGGAAAGATGAAAGGCCCGTATCATGGGCGTCCGATATTCGGACGGGAGACGGTAAATGGGCCACATCTTCCGCGCGCTTGCCGCGCTCGCCTTGCTCGCTTCGGGGCTCGCCTTCGCCGACGGCGACGGCAAGACGCACCTGCTCTGGCTCGGGCAATCCTGCTTCAGGATCACCACGCCGACGGGCAAGGTGATCGTGATCGACCCGTGGCTCAAGGCCAATCCGAAGACGCCGGCCGAGTACAAGGACCTTTCGAAGCTCGGCAAGGTCGACTTGATCCTCGTCACCCACGCGCACGGCGACCACTTCAACGATGCGCCCGAGCTCGCGAAGATGAACAACGCGCCCGTGTGGGGACCGGCGGGCCTCGGCTCGACGATGGTCACGCTGGGAATCCTTCCGGTGGAGCTCGCGCCACGCATGGGCAAGGGCGGCACGATCGCGCCGTGGGGCGCGTCCGGCGTGAAGATCACAGCGACGCACGCGGAACATTCTTCCGAGCTCGTGTGGAAGAACGCCGAGGGAAAGGACACGACCTATCCCGCCGGCGAGCCCGTGGGTTACATCATCGAGATGGAGAACGGCTTTCGCATCTACCACACGGGCGACACGGGCCCCTTCGGCGACATGAAGTACCTCGGCGAGCGCTACAAGCCCGATCTCCTGCTCGTTCCCGTCGGCGGCCACTACGTCCTGAATCCTCAGGATGCCGCATGGGTCACGCGCGAGTGGATCAAGCCCAAGGCCGCGATGCCGATGCACTACGGCACCAATCCCTACCTCAAGGGAACGCCCGAGGAATTCGTGAAGGCGATGGAAGGCTCGGACATCAAGGTCTACCCGATGAAGCCGGGGGATACGCTGGTCTTCTAGTACGTCTTGTACGGCAGGAATTTGCCGTTCATCGTCATCACGACGCGGTCACCTTTGGGATCCGCCTCGCGCACGATGTCCATCTTGAAATCGATCGCGCTCATGATGCCGTCGCCGAACTCCTCGTGGATCAGCTCCTTGATCGTGATGCCGTAGACATTGACGATCTCGTAGAGGCGATAGATGAGCGGGTCGGTGGGTATCGCGGTCGGCAGCGATCCCTTGTAGGGCACGACCTGCAGCAGCTTCACGGCCTCGGCGGGCAATCCGAAGATCTTGCCCACCTTGTCGGCCTGATCCTTCGTGAGGGTCATCTGTCCCAGGCATGCGGCGGTGACCCACTCCTTCGACTGGCCCACCTTCTTGGCGACGTCGGCCCACTTGATGCCCTTCTGGACCTTGACGGAGTAGATGAGGTCGGTGACGTCTTCGCGTTTCATGGCTTCCTCCTGTGAGTTCGAGGAAGCCACAAGCGTGCCAACCCGTGAACGACGCGCTCAGCGCGAATACGGTGTGTTCACAGGGGGCGGCCGGCATGGGCCCGCACCGCCAGTGTGCGGGCACAGCTTCATTTGGTGCGTCACTTCTTCGCCGGCGCTGGTACGGCGGGCTTCTTCGCGCAGTTGCATTGCTGCACGAGCGAACGCAGGTCCGCCACGTAGCCCTGCATCGCGTCGGCGACGCGGTTGCCGCTTCGCGCCGAGACGAGCGTGGCGATCTGGTTCGCGGCTTCGTTCTGCGCCTGCGCGTTGCGCTGGCCCGCTCCGGACGTGAGGTAGGCGAGCGCGGCGTCCACGTCCTCTTCCGAGACCAGGGGCGAGTAGGCTTTCACGAAGACGTCGATGATCTCGAATGTCGTCCACGGCGGCGCCAGCGCGTCCATGAACTTCTTGTTCGCCGCGTCGAACTTCGGGCGGAACGAAGCGGGCACGTCGAGGTTCCCGTCCACCTGCGCCATCATCTGCTCCCGGGTCTTGCGACCCGTCGAGAGGACCATCGCCACCTCGTCGTCGAGGCGCGAGGTGACGCCGCCCATCGTGGCGAGCCGGCGGATCTTGTCCTCCTTCGACTTGTTGTCCGCGAGGGCGGGAGCGGCCGCGAGCGCGAGGCCGATGGAGAGCAGGGCGAATCTGAGCATGTTCGAGTTTCCTGGATTCAATTGCACGTCAGTCGAATGAAACGATCTCCACCCAGTTCGCGTCCTTGCCGCCCGGATATTTTCCGAGGAGCTTGAGCGTGCCGCTGGTGGCATCGATGGAGTAGAGCGAGACGGTATCGGATTTCTCGCCGCTCGCGACGAGGAAGCGGCCGCTCGGATCGATGGCGAAGCCGCGCGGCTGGGTTTCCGTGGGCGCGCTCGACAGGTACGTGAGCTTGCCCGTGGCGCCGTCCACCGAGAGCACGTTGAGCGTGCTTTGCGTCCGTTCCGAGGCGACGATGAATTTCCCGTCGGGCGTGAGATGGATGTCCGCGGCCCAGATATCGTTCTCGGCATTGCGTGGCGGTGGAGCGTTCGGGCCCGTGATGGGCGCGCGCGGCGCGCCGGGAACGAGCTTGCTGTCGGGCGAGAGCGCCGAGACCGAGGAGACTTCCCTCAACAGGCCCGTCGCGGGATCGATCGCGAATGTCGTCACCGTCGCGCGAAGCTCCGAGAGCATGTACAGGAAGCGGTTGTCGGCCGACGTCACGAAGTGGCGCGGTCCCGTCATCGGCGGCATCAATGCGACGGCCGGTGTCTTCGACGCGAGCCTGCCCGTGGCGGGATCGAAATCGAACATGAAGAGCTCGTCGGTGCCGAGCGTCATCGCGTACACGTTTCGATTGGTCGCATCCACGCGGATGGAATGCGCGTGCCGGCCGATCGGAATGACTTGCTGTACCGGACCCACCTTGCCGTCCGTGCCGACGGGGTTCACGCTCACGAGGTGCGCGCCGTATGAAGCGCCGAAGAGGAACCGCCCCGTGCGGTCGAGCGAGATGTACGGAAAGCTCTCGGCGAGCGTTCCGGTGGAGGCTTGCGTGAGCGCGCCTGTCCTCGGGTCGATCGAATACGTGTACACGGCGAAGGGCTTGGCGCGCCCCGCCGCGTAGAGGAAGCGCTTGTCGGGACTCACGGCCATCGGCATCACGACGGGGCCCGCCTTCACGCGCGGTCCCGCTTCGAGCGCGCCCGAATCGAGCAGGCGATAGGTGCCGATGTCGCCGTCCTCGGCGTTGGATACGTAGACGAACGTTGCCGCCATGGCGCTCGTGCCTCCGATGATGAGTGCGAGTGCTGCCGAAACGATGCGTGCCGCGCGTGCCTGGATTCCCATGGGTTCCTCCTCCCGGCGAATCCTGAATGATAAGGCTTCGCCCCTGTCCGCGAACTGAATCGCGCTATATTCCCCGCCGTGGATATCGTCGACCAGGTCTATCGCGCGGAGTCGCGCCGCGTGCTCGCAACGCTGATCCGGCAGATCGGCGACTTCGACGTGGCCGAGGAAGCGATGCACGAGGCCTTCGTCGCCGCGGTCGAGCAGTGGCCCACCGAGGGCGTGCCGCAGAATCCGCGCGCGTGGCTCGTGTCCACGGGACGCTTCAAGGCGATCGACGTGTTACGGCGCCGCTCGAAGTGGGACGTATCGCTCGAGGACGTCGTCGAGCACGTCGAGGCGATCGCGGACGAATCGGCCACTGTGGAGCGCGAAGGCGTCGAGGACGACCGCCTGCGCCTCATCTTCACGTGCTGCCATCCGGCGCTCGCGCCCGAAGCGCAGGTCGCGCTCACGCTCCGCGAAGTCTGCGGGCTCACGACCGAGGAGATCGCCCACGCCTTCGTCGCGCCGGCGCCCACGATCGCCCAGCGCATCGTGCGCGCGAAGGGAAAGATCCGCGATGCCCGCATTCCCTACGAAGTGCCGGGACGCAGCGAGCTCGCGGCGCGCCTCGACAGCGTGCTTCGCGTGATCTACCTCGTGTTCAACGAGGGCTATCTCGCCTCTTCGGGCGAGAGTCTCACGCGGCGCGACCTGTCGGCCGAAGCGATCCGCCTCGGACGCCTTCTCGCGGAGCTGCTGCCCGAGCCCGACGTGCTCGGCCTCCTCGCGTTGATGCTGCTCCACGAATCGCGCCGCGCGTCGCGGACCTCGCCCGGCGGAGAGCTCGTGCTCCTCACCGACCAGGACCGCTCGCTCTGGGACCGCGCGCAGATCGCCGATGCGGTGAAACTGGTCGAGGCGGCGCTCGCCACGAAGCGCTTCGGGCCCTACGCGATCCAGGCGGCGATCGCGGCCGTGCACGCGGAAGCGCCGAACGCCGAGGCGACCGACTGGGACGAGATCGTCGCGCTCTACGACGTGCTCCTCGGATTCGGAGCGAACCCGGTCGTCGAGCTGAATCGCGCGGTCGCCGTCGCGATGAAGGATGGCGCCGCGAAAGGGCTCCAGGCCGTGGACGCGATACTCGCGCGTGGCGACCTCGCCGAGTACCACCTCGCCCACGCGGCCCGCGGCGACATGCACCGGCGCCTGGGCCACGCCCGTGAGGCGGCCGACGCCTATCGCAAGGCGCTGGGCCTCACCCGCCAGGCCTCGGAGCGCCGGTTCCTCGAAAAGCGCCTCGCGGAGCTCTAGGAAATATTTTTCCGGAGGCTGTCGAAATGGCCCGCCCCCCGTTCGACTACGGGTAAGGAGGCCGCAAATGGCTTGGAACCTGTTCAGAAGGAAGACGATCGATGAGATACCTCTGCCTGATCTACCTCGACGAAAAGCGGACCCAGTCGTTGCCCGAGGCCGAAGTGAACGCGCTCAACGCCCGCCATCTCGAGCTCAATGAGCAGCTCTTGAAGAGCGGCCATTTCATCGAGGCCGAGGCGCTCGGGCCCGCCTCCGACACGAGCTGCGTCCAGGTGCGCAACGGCAAGGTCTCGCTCACCGATGGCCCGTACATGGAAACGAAGGAGATGGTCGCGGGCTTCTACCTCATCGAGGCGCGGGACCTGAACGAAGCGATCAACATCGCCGCGCGGCTGCCGAGCGCGCCGCTGGGATCGGTGGAGGTAAGGCCCTGCCGCGACCTGTTGGTGGACGGCGTTCCGCGCAAGGCTTCCAGCAAGCAGCACTAGCGAATTCACGACTACGAGGAGACGAACATGCGATTCATTGTGATGGTGAAAGCGACGAAGACATCCGAAACCCAGGAGGGAAAGATCGATCCGGCGCTGGTCGCCGAGATGGGAAGGTTCAACGAGGAGCTGGTGAAGGCGGGCGTGATGCTCGCGGGCGATGGCCTGAAGCCCAGTGCGTACGGGGCGCGGGTGAAATTTTCGAGCGACAACAAGCGAAGCGTCGTCGACGGACCGTTCGCGGAGACCAAGGAGCTCGTCGCGGGCTTCTGGCTCTGGAAGTGCGCTTCCCGGGACGAAGCGATCGCGTGGGCGAAGAAGGCGCCGAGTCCGTTCCCGGGTGAAGACTGCGAGATCGAGATCCGGCCGCTCTACGAACCGGAGGATTTTTCCTGACTGAGGTGGGCGAGGGAAGCGCCGTTCGCGTCCCAGTCGCGGCCGTCGAAAGGCTCGATGACGAGCTCCTTCGGCGGTTTGTCCAGGCAGCGCACGTTCACGTCGTATCCATCCGGGTTCGAGC
>DATGGI010000147.1:0-1958 GCA_035308545.1 Usitatibacter sp. | reverse complement strand
GGGGGGGGGGGGGTGGGAACGGGGGTAGCCGGAGCGGCCGGAACGGGTGCCGGAGCGACAAGAACCGGCGCCGGGGCCGCCGAGTCGACGGCCTTGGGCGACCGGGGCGGCAGGAAGCCCTCGAGCGTCGGCATCTTGGTGCGAAGCTCTTCCGTAACCTCGCGGGCCTGGCTCGGCGTATTCACGATCTTCGGAGTCACAATGAGCACGAGCTCCGTGCGGTCGCGATGGAAGGTCTGGGTGCCGAAGAGCGCGCCGAGCACGGGGATCTTCGAGATGAGAGGCACGCCGCTGCTGCCCGTCTGGAGGTTCTCCTGGATGAGGCCCGCGAGCGCGATCGATTCGCCCGAGGCGACGGCGATGCTGGTCTTGGCGTTGCGCGTGCCGATGTCCGGGTTGGGATTCGCGACAGTCGGCGTGGAAGTCGGCGCGCTCACTTCCTGCTCGATCTCGAGTGTCACCATGCCTCCGGAATTGATGCGCGGCGTCACGTCGAGAAGGATTCCCGTCTCGAGGTACTGGAAGCTGTTCAGCACGCCGGTGCCCGTCGAGACGCCGGTCTGCGCCTGCGTCTGCACCGAGATGCGCGTGCCCACCTTGATCTCCGCCTTCTCGTTGTCGAGGACCATGATCTGCGGCGCGGCGAGCGTCTTCGCGCGGCCGTCGGAGCCGAGCGTGTTGAGCACCGCGCGGACCTGGTCGGCCGTGAAGTTCACGAGTTGCAGGCCCGTGAACGCTGGCACGGTGTTGGTGGGCGTGATCACCGGGCCGCCGGGCGGAAGGCTGCCCATGTTCAGCTGTCCGCTCGTGTTGTTGCGCGTGCGGATGAACCAGTCGATGCCGAGCGAGAGGTCGTCGGTGAGCTTCACCTCGGCGAGCAGCACCTCGACCAGGACCTGGCGGCGCAGCACATCGAGGCGGCGAAGCGCGCTCTCGAGCACCTCGTAGTCGCCGGGCGTGGCCAGGATGAGGAGCGTATTGGTGTCCTTGTCGGCGATGACGCGGACCTCGCTGCCGGTGCTTCCGGCGGGGCCGCCGGGCAGCAGCAGCGTGGCGGCGCTCGGCAGGGCGCTGGCGGCCGCCCCGGCTGCGCCGGGTGTCGTGGGCTGCTGTTGCAGCTGGCTATAGGGCACCGAGCTGATCTGCGCGGGGCGCTGTCCCGGCGCGAGCGACGGGCCCGGCGTGGACCTGCGCCCTGCCGCGAAGAGATCCGACACGAGTTGCGCGAGATTCTCCGCCTTGCCGTTGCGCACGTTGTAGACGAAGAGCCGTGTTCCACCCGAAGTGCCGCCGACCTGGTCGATGCGCTCGATCCACGTCCTCGCCATCTCGAGGTATTTCGGTTGCGTGGTGACGATGAGCAGCCCGTTCATGCGCTCGATGGGGATCACGCGGACGATTCCCGCGAGCGGGCTTCCCGCGTTGGGTCCGAAGACCTTGTCGAGATCGGCCGTGAGCGCCTTCACGTCGGCGCTCTTCACGGGGAAGAGGCCCACCGAATAACCCGCG
Source organism: Usitatibacter sp. (assembly GCA_035308545.1). Taxonomy (GTDB): domain Bacteria; phylum Pseudomonadota; class Gammaproteobacteria; order Burkholderiales; family Usitatibacteraceae; genus Usitatibacter. The sequence continues at coordinate 449 of DATGGI010000147.1, read as the reverse complement.
AGCCAGTCCACGTCGAAGAGCTCGACCGCGTCGACCACGTGCTGGAGCTCGCGCTGGCTGCCCGCGACGATGATGAGGTTGCGCGTTTCGTCGGGGATGACCGTGTTCTCCGCCGTGAACGGCACGAGGAGCTTCACCATCTCCTTCACGCCCACGTACTTCAGCGGGATCGCGACGACCGAGAATCCCGGCGGCAACGGACGATTCACGCCACCGAGCTGCGGCGAAACGGAACCGCGCACGGCCGACATCGGCAGGACCTTGTAGACGTCGCCTTCGAGCACGACCGCCGCATTGTTCTGCCGCAGCAGCATCTCGAGAGTCGGAAGGAGGTCCGCGATGGCGATCGGGCGGATCGTCCGGAACGTCACGGTGCCCGTCACGGCGGGATGCACCGTGTACGACGCGTGCAGGTAGTCGGCGAGAATCACCTTCGCGACCTCGCGCAC
>DATGGI010000146.1:0-9981 GCA_035308545.1 Usitatibacter sp. | reverse complement strand
TTCAGAAGCGCTCGCTCGCCTATTCATGAGGCCCGATAAACCATTGATTCATAAGACATAAAGCGGACACTCAAAAAGGGGCGCGAACGGCAACCTTGCGGGCCCGAGTACCAAGCGCGTAAACGCGCGCCGCGGGGCGGTTCACTCTTTGTTACCGCTGGCCGACACCCAGAGCCGCTAAAATGTCGAGTCGCCCAGAACACATGACATGAACTCGATCACAGCTTCCGGACATCGCCGTCGCTGGCCTTGGTTCGCAGCCGTAGCCATCGTCGGAGCCCTCGTGGCCTGGTGGTGGTTCGGAACGTCGCGAAACCAGGAAGCGAAGGGCGCCACGCGTCCATCTTCGAACCTCGTCGTCACCGCCAGGGCCGAATCCCGCGATTGGCCCGTGCGTCTGAAGGCCAACGGCTCGGTCACCGCGCTGCAGACCGTCGACCTTCGCGCGCAGATCACGAGCGTCGTCACGCAGATCCATTTCACCGAAGGGCAGAATGTCGCGAAGGACCAGCTGCTCTTCACGTTCGATTCGCGCGAGGCGGAAGCCAACTACAAGAAGGCGCTCGCGCAGATCGAGAAGGACAACTTCGACCTCGCCACGAACAAGCGCAACCTCGATCGCCAGAAGGACCTCTTCAACCAGAAGTTCATCGCCCAGGCGGCGCTCGACGTGGCGCAGAACCAGGTCGATACGCTGGAAGGCCAGCTCGCGGTGGACACGGCGGCGGCCGACGCCGCGCGCGTGGCACGCGGCTACACGGAAATCCGCGCGCCCTTCGCGGGCCGCACGGGCGTCATCGGCATTCGCGAAGGCGGCCTCGTGCAACCGGGCACCAGTGGCGCGGTGCTCGTGACGATCGCGCAGATCGATCCGATCACCGTCGTGTTCACGCTGCCGGAGCGCGAGCTCGCGAGCCTGCAGAAGGCCCTGCATGACGGCACCGTGCCCGTGAGCGCGTCCGCGCAGGACGGCACCGAGAAGTTCTCCGGCAAGCTCTCCTTCATCGACAACACGGTCGATCCCACGAGCGCCACGATCCGCGTGAAGGCGGAGTTCTCCAATCCGGGCGGCCGCATGTGGCCGGGCCAGTACGTGAACGTGGTTCTCGCGCCGCGCACGCTGTCCAACGCGACGGTCGTGCCCGCGCAAGCCGTGATCACCGGGCCCGACAGCCGCTTCATGTACGTGGTCGGCGACGACAACAAGGTGGTGGTGAAACCCGTGACGCTCGCCTACGTGGACAACGGGCTCGCCGTGGTCGACGGCCTTTCGCCGGGCGCCCGCGTGGTGGTGGAAGGCGCGCAAAACCTGCGGCCGGGCAGCGTCGTGACCGAAGCGCAGCGCGAAGGCGGCAAGAGCGAAGCGAAGAAGGGCGAAGGCAAGAAGGACAAGGCGGCGTGAACTTCTCGGAAGTCTTCATCCGCCGCCCGGTGATGACGATCCTGCTGTCGGCCTCGGCGGTCGTGGCAGGCGTGCTCGCGTATGACGGCATTCCGGTCGCGGCGCTCCCGATCTTCGACACGCCCACGATCCAGGTGACCGCGGTCCTTCCCGGGGCGAGCCCCGACACGATGGCCTCGTCGGTCGCGAACCAGCTCGAGAAGCAGTTCGCGACGATCTCCGATCTCGACGTGATCAGCTCGTCGTCCACGCTGGGGCAGACGCTCGTCACGCTGGAATTCGCGCAATACCGCGACATCGACAAGGCCGCCATCGACGTGCAGGCGGCGCTTTTCCGCGCGCAGCGCTACCTCCCGGTCGAGATGACGATCCCGCCGTCGTACCGCAAGGTGAATCCCGCGGACGCGCCGATCATCTTCATCACGCTCACCTCGCCGTCCATGTCGCTCGCGGAGCTGAACAGCTACGGCGACAACCTGATATCGCCCACGATCTCGACACTGCCGGGCGTCGCGCAGATCACGGTGAACGGACAGAAGCGCTTCGCGGTGCGCGTCCAGATGAAGCCCGATGCGCTCGCGTCGCGCGGCCTCACCATGGACGACGTGGCCAAGGCGCTCGCGGTGGCCAACTCCAACGCGCCAATCGGCACGCTCGACGGGCCGCGCCAGACGCTCACGATCATGGCGAACCGCCAGATGACGCGGGCCGCGCAGTTCGCCAAGCTCATCATCGCGACGATGCCCAACGGCAACACGGTGCGCCTCGAGGACGTCGCCGACGTGCAGGACAGCGTCGAGAACGTGAAGACGGCGAGCTGGGTGAACGACGAGCGCTCCATCACGCTCTCGATCCAGCGCCAGCCGGGCGCGAATACGGTGGCGACGGTGGACGCGATCAAGGCGGCGATTCCGGGCCTCGTGGCGCAGATGCCCAAGTCGGTGAACCTGCTGATCCGCAACGACCGGTCGATCTCGATCCGCGACGCGATCCACGACGTGAAGCTCACGCTGCTCATCACCGCGCTCCTGGTGGTCCTCGTGATCTACCTCTTCCTGCGCCTTCCCACGGCCACGATGATCCCGGCGCTTTCGCTGCCGATCTCGCTGCTGGGAACGCTCGCGCTCATGCGCGCGCTCGATCTCTCGCTCGACAACGTGTCGCTGCTGGGCATGACGCTCGCGCTGGGCCTCGTCGTGGACGACGCCGTGGTGATGCTGGAGAACATCGTGCGCCACATCGAGGACGGCATGGAGCCGTTCGCGGCGGCGGTGCAGGGATCGAGGGAGATGGGCTTCACGATCTTCTCGATCTCGGTGTCGCTGGTGGCGGTGTTCATCCCGATCTTCTTCATGCCGGGCGTGATCGGCCTGCTCTTCCACGAGTTCGCGATCGTGGTGTCGCTCGCGATCCTCGTCTCGGCCGTGGTGTCGCTCACCCTCGTGCCGATGCTCGCGGCCCGTTTCCTCAAGCCCCACAACGACAAGAACGACCCGGCCCTTCGCTGGACCGCGTGGTTCGAGCGCTTCTACGAATGGATGCTTCACTCCTACGAGCGCGCGCTCGACGTGGCGCTCGCGCATCGCGCGGTCGTGCTGGTCATCGCCGCGTGCACGCTCGTGGCGACGGTGGTGCTCGCCATCTACATGCCCAAGGGATTCTTCCCCACCGAGGACATCGGGCAGATCTCCGTGAACGTCGAAGCGGTCGAGGACATCTCCTTCCCGGCGATGGTGGGATTGCTCCAGCAGGTGAGCAAGGTGCTCCAGGACGATCCGGCGATGGACACGGTCGTGATGAGCGCGGACCAGACCAACATCGGCAAGATGTTCCTCAACCTCAAGCCGCGGAGCGAGCGCGAGCCCCTCGAGGTCGTGCTCGAGCGCCTGCGCCGCGAGGTGAAGTCCGTCGCGGGCGTGAACGTGTACTACAACCCGATCCAGAACCTTCGCCTGGGGGGGCGCATCTCCAAGAGCCGCTTCCAGTATGTGATGAAGAGCGTGCAGGCCGCGGACCTCTACGACATGGCGGAGAAGCTCCAGGCGCAGATGCGGCCCGATGCGATCTTCCGCGACGTGACGAGCGACGCGCAGATGAAGGGCCTGCAGGCGCAAGTGAACATCGACCGCGACAAGGCGAACTCGCTGGGCGTCTCCATGGGGGACATCCGCACCGCGCTCTACTCGACCTTCGGCGAGCGCCAGGTGTCCACGATCTACACGCCGGTCGATTCCTACGAGGTGATCCTGCAGGGCACCGACCCGGATCGCCGCGACGAGGCGGCGTTCAACAAGATCTACGTGCGCGGCCGCGCGGGCAATCTCGTGCCGCTCACGGCGGTCGCGACGATCGACCGCACCAACGGCCCGCTCGCCATCAACCACACCGGGCAGCTGCAGGCGGTCACCGTGTCGTTCAACCTCGCGGCGGGACAATCGCTCGGCGACGCGGCGAAGAAGATCGAGCAATATCGCCAGAAGATCGGCATGCCGGCGTCGATCCTCGTGGGCTGGGGCGGCGACGCGGCGGCCTTCCAGTCGTCGCAGTCGAGCCAGGTGTGGCTCATCGTGATCGCGCTCCTCGTGATCTACGTGCTGCTGGGCGTCCTCTACGAAAGCTACATCCATCCCCTCACGATCCTCGCGGGACTGCCCTCGGCGGCGGTCGGCGCGCTGGTCGCCCTGTGGCTCTTCGGCCAGGACCTCTCGATCGTGGCCACGATCGGCATCCTGATGCTGATCGGCATCGTGAAGAAGAACGCGATCATGATGATCGACTTCGCGCTTCACGCGCAGCGCGAGGAGAACCTCCCGCCGCACGAGGCGATCCACAAGGCGTGCCTGCTGCGCTTCCGGCCGATCATGATGACGACGTTCGCGGCCATCATGGGAGCGCTGCCCATCGCCGCGGGCCTGGGCACGGGCGCGGAGCTTCGCCAGCCGCTCGGCCTCGCCGTCGTGGGCGGCTTGCTCTTCTCCCAGGTGATCACGCTCTTCATCACGCCGGTGATCTACCTCTATCTCGACCGCTACTCGGGCAAGGGGCCGATCACCCGGCCGGTTCGCACGCAATCCGCCGTTCCCGCCGTCGGGGACTAGATTTCTTCGCGTGGCTCTGGATTAAAGCCGGGAACACGGAGGACACAGAGGTCCACAGAGGACACCGAGAAAAACAAATGATTGCTGGATCGTCGTGGCCCCCAAGCGATGGCACGAAACTCATACATTGCATTTCTCCGTGTCCTCTGTGGACCTCTGTGACCTCCGTGTTCCGGGCTGTAGTCGGTCGCAGACCGCATGAATAGGCCAGAGGCTCCGTGAAGGTCTGCATCGTCGGCGCAGGCGCCATCGGCGGCCTCGTAGGCGCGAAGCTTGCGGCCACCGGCGAAGCGCAAGTAAGCGCGCTCGCGCGCGGCGCGACGCTCGCGTCGCTTCGCACCCACGGCTGGCGCGTTCGTCACGGCGATTCCCTCCTGCAGGTTCCCGCACGCGCCTCGGATTCGCCGAAGGAGCTCGGTCCCCAGGACCTCGTCATCATCGCGGTGAAAGGGCCCGCACTCACGGAAGTGGCGCGGGCCATCGGCCCGCTCCTCGGACCCGCGACGATCGTGATGCCGGCGATGAACGGCGTGCCCTGGTGGTTCGGCACGAGTGTAGCAGCCCTCGGGGACAGACCCCTGGAGAGCGTGGATCCCGGTGGCGTGATCGGGAATGCGATCGCGATCGAGCGCGTCGTGGGCTGCGTCGTTCACATGGCCGCCTCCACGACGGAGCCGGGGCTCGTGCTGCACAAGATGGGCGAGGGACTCATCATCGGCGAAGCGCGCGGCGGCAAGAGCGACCGCGTGCAGGCCGTGGCGGACTTGCTCGGCCGGGCGGGATTCGAACTCGCGCACTCGGCCGATGTCCGACGCGACATCTGGTACAAGCTATGGGGCAATCTCACGATGAATCCCGTGAGCGCGATGACCGGTGCGACCGGCGACCGCATCCTCGGCGATCCGCTCGTGATGAAGCTCTGCCACGACGCGATGCGCGAAGCCGCGGCCATCGGCGAGAAGCTCGGGTGCCCCATCGACCAGGCGCCCGAGGACCGCTCGAAGATCACCGCGCGCCTCGGGATCTTCAAGACCTCGATGCTCCAGGATGTCGAGGCCGGCAGGGCGATCGAGCTGGATGCAATCGTGGGCGTCGTGCACGAGCTGGGAAAGCGTCTCGGCGTCGCGACGCCGAATGTCGATGCGATCTTCGGGCTCGCGCGCTTGTACGGACGCGTCCACCGTCTCTACCCCGAATGAAGACGGCCGCGGTCGTTGCGTCGGCGCTGTTGCCTGTCCTTTCGGCATCGGCGCTCGCGCAGGGCGGCCCGCCCCTCGTGACGGACGACCCGGACACGCCCGGTGACGGCAAGTGGGAGATCAACGTGGCATCGATCTACTCGCGAACGGCCGGGCACGAGGAGCTCGCGGCACCGGACATCGACGCGAACTACGGATGGGGCGACTACGTCCAGCTCAAGCTCGACATTCCCTGGGTGTTTGCCCGCGATTCGGGAGAGCCGTGGAAGGCGGGCGCGGGCACGGCGCAAGTGGGCGTGAAGTGGCGCTTCATCGACGAGAAGAGCGCCGGCTTCAACGTCTCCACATACCCGCAGCTTTCGTGGAATCCCGTTCCATCGTCGGTCGAGCGCGGCATCACCGCTCCGGGCAAGGAATTCTTCCTGCCGATCGAGGCGTCCACGAAGGCGGCCGGCTTCGGCCTCGACGCGGAAGTCGGCCGCAACTTCGTGGAGGATGGCCCCAACCAGTGGGCGCTCGGTGCGATCGCGGCGCACGAGTGCGGCAAGGACGTCGAATGCCTGGTCGAGCTCCACGAAACCGTCTCGACGGGCGAGCACGCGACGCTTTTCAACCTGGGCGTGCGCTGGAAACTGAACGACTCGTTCCTCCTGCTCGGGGCGATCGGGCACGAAGAGGGAACCGCGGGCTCCGACCCACGCCACGCACTGGCCTACCTCGGCGTCCAGATCCTTCGCTGAGAGGTTAGAATCGCGGAAACTGCCAAGAGAAATTTCACAATTTCCATCCGGAGGGGCCTTCCATGATTCGCCGTACTTTGCTCGCGATCCTGCTCGCCGCATTCGCCGCCGGGCCTGCCTTCGCGCAGTCGCCCATCGTCATCAAATTCAGCCACGTCGTCGCCGAGAACACGCCCAAGGGCAAGGGGGCGCTCAAGTTCAAGGAGCTGGCCGAGAAGGCCACCGGCGGCAAGGTGAAGGTCGAGGTCTACCCTAACAGCACGCTCTACAAGGATGGCGAGGAGATGAACGCGCTGCAGCTGGGCTCGGTGCAGATGCTCGCGCCCTCGCTCGCGAAGTTCGGCCCGCTCGGCGTGCCCGCCTTCGAGGTGTTCGACCTGCCGTACCTCTTCGACAGCTATGACGAGCTGAACAAGGTCACCACGGGCCCCGTCGGCAAGCAGCTCTTCCAGAAGCTGGAATCCAAGGGCATCGTGGGCCTCGCCTACTGGGACAACGGCTTCAAGGACATGAGCGCCAACAAGCCGCTGCACGTCCCGGCGGATTTCCGCGGACTGAAGATGCGCATCCAATCGTCGAAGGTTCTTGACGCACAGATGCGCGCGCTGGGCGCCTCTCCGCAGGTGATGGCGTTCTCCGAGGTCTACCAAGCGCTGCAGACGGGCGTCGTGGACGGCACCGAGAACCCGCCTTCCAACCTCTACACGCAGAAGATGCACGAGGTGCAGAAGTACCTCACGCTCTCCGACCACGGCTACCTCGGCTACGCGGTGATCGTCAACAAGCCCTTCTGGGATGGCCTGCCGCCCGACATCCGCAAGGCGCTCGAAGGCGCCATGGTGGAAGCGACCAAGTACACCAACGAGATCGCCAAGAAAGAGAACCTCGACGCGCTGGAGGCCGTGAAGAAGTCCGGCAAGACGCAGATCATCACGCTCACGCCGGAAGAGAAGAAGGCCTGGAAGAAGGCGCTCGTGAAGGTCCACGAGGAGATGTCCGGCCGCATCGGCAAGGACGTGATCCAGTCGATCTACAAGGAAACGGGGTTCGACCCGGCGAAGCTGTAAGGCATCGCCGCGATGCGCTTCCTGCTGAAGGCGCTCGACCGCCTCGAGGAGTTCCTGATCGCCACGCTGATCGGCGGCGCGACGCTGCTCATCTTCGTGGCGGTCACGCATCGCTACGCGCTCGACCTGAGCGCCAAGTGGCACTGGGACGCGGTCTACGACACGCTCTTCAAGATCAACCTCTCCTGGGCGCAGGAGCTTTGCATCTTCATGTTCGTATGGATGGCGAAGTTCGGCGCCGCCTACGGCGTGCGCACGGGCATCCACGTGGGCGTGGACGTGCTCGTGAACAAGCTGCCGCCGCGCGGCCGCCAGGGCTTCATCCTGTTCGGCCTGCTGGCCGGCGCCTTCTTCACCGGCGTCGTGGGCACGATGGGTGCCAAGTTCGTGTGGGCGATGGCGCATACGGACCAGATCTCCGCGGATCTCGAAGCGCCGCTCTGGATCGTGTACCTCGCGATCCCGCTGGGCTCGTTCCTCATGTGCTTCCGGTTCCTGCAGGTGGCGTGGAGCTTCTGGAGGACGGGCGAGCTTCCGCATCATGACGCGGCTTACGTGGAAGGCGTCGAGAAGGTCGAGGTCCCCGCGCCCGTTGTCACTCCGGCTCCGGCGGGAGCCAACCCATGAGCGACTCTGGCGCCCTCCCGTACGTCCCGATGACGCCGCAGCGGGCGACGATGACGCTCGCGATCACCGCGGTGATCCTCCTGGGCATCGCTTCGATGGGGCACGCCGGCATCCTCTTCGCGCTGCTGGTGGCGCTGATGATCACCGGGATGCCGATCTCGATCGCGCTCGGCCTCACGACGCTCACGTTCCTCGCGCTCTTCACGGACATCAGGGTCGAGACGGTCGGGTTGAAGCTCTTCACCGGCATCGAGAAGTTCGAGATCATGGCGGTGCCGTTCTTCATCCTCGCCGGCAACCTGCTCACCCACGGCGGCGTGGCGCGCAAGATGATCGACTTCGCCGCCTCGATGGTGGGCCATTACCACGGCGGCCTCGCGCTCGCGGGAATCGTCGCCTGCGCGATGTTCGCGCTCGTATGCGGCTCGAGCGTCGCCACCGTCGTCGCGATCGGCTCCATCGTGCTGCCGGAGATGGTGCGCGCGGGCTACCCGATGCGCTTCGGCGCGGGCGTGATCACTGTGGCGGGCTCGCTCGGCATCCTCATGCTGCCCTCGATCCCGAAGGTGATCTACGCGGTCGCGACGAACACCTCGATCGGCGCCCTTTTCGTCGCGGGCCTCTTCCCGGGAATCTTGCTCACGACGATGCTCTGCACGGTGACCTGGTGGCTCGCGAAGAAGCGCGGCTATCCGCAGTTGCCGCGGCGCGACTGGATGGCGCGCTGGCGCGCATTCCGCGCGAGCGTCTGGGGCCTCATGCTCGTCGTGATCATCATCGGCGGCATCTACTCGGGCATCTTCACGGCGACCGAGGCCGCGGCGATGGCGGCCGTGTACTCGTTCTTCGTGTCGGTATTTGTGTACAAGGCGCTCAAGATCCGCGACGTGCCGAAGGTGCTCCTGAACAGCGCCAACATGTCGGCGATGCTGCTCTACATCATCACCAACGCGGCGCTCTTCTCCTTCATCCTCACCAACGAGCAGATTCCGCAGGTGCTCGCGCAATGGCTGCTGGGCGAGAACGTGAGCTGGGTGACGTTCCTGCTGATCGCCAACGTGCTGCTGCTGCTCGCGGGCAACTTCATGGAGCCGTCGTCGTGCATCCTGATCATGGCGCCGCTGCTTGCGCCGGTATCGGCGAGCCTGGGCATCAACCCGGTGCACCTGGGCATCGTGATCGACGCCAACATGGAGGTGGGCCTGTGCCACCCGCCCGTGGGGCTCAATCTGTACGTGGCCTCCGGCATCTCGAGGCTCGGCATCACCGAGCTCACCAAGGCCGTTCTGCCCTGGCTCTTCACCATGCTCGTCTTCCTCGTGATCGTGACGTACTGGCCCGAGCTCTCGCTGTGGCTGCCGAGGAAGATGGGGATGCTATAGGCGTAGGATTCAAGTTCGAAGAACGAGGAGGATTTCAATGAAGCTTTCCCGAATTTTGCTGCTGGCGGCCGCGCTCCTGCCGGCAATCGCAATCGCCCAGGCCCCGGCCGGCTATCCCGCCGATTACGCGAAGGTCATCGCCGCGGCGAAAGCCGAAGGCAAGGTCGTGATCTACAGCGCGCTCGACACCAAGGCGGCGCAGCCGCTGATCCGCGATTTCAACGCGGTGTATCCGGACATCAAGGTCGAGTACAACGACATGAATTCGACCGAGCTCTACAACCGCTTCATCGCGGAAGTGGCGGCGGGGCAGGGCGGGGCCGACGTGATGTGGAGCTCGGCGATGGACCTGCAGGTGAAGCTCGTCGACGAGGGCAAGGCGATGGCGTACGCGTCGCCCGAGGCGTCGAAGCTGCCGTCGTGGGCGGTGTACAAGGGCGAAGCCTGGGGCACCACCTACGAGCCG
>DATGGI010000145.1:0-7733 GCA_035308545.1 Usitatibacter sp. | reverse complement strand
AAGATGCGATCTGGGCCGCGGAGCAGGTGCTGCGTTCCGGCGCATGTGGCGCTGCATTGCTGTGGCTCGCACGGGACGAATACGCATGGCTTCGCCGTCTGCAAATGGCCGCGCAGGCAGGTCGATCCATGGCGGTGCTGTTTCGCTCGACGGCCGCCGAACGCTTGTCCACGCCGGCTCATTTGCGCGTGGCGCTGGAACGCGACGACGGAATGCTCAACGTGCGCATTCCCAAGCGACGTGGCCCGCCGCTCGCTACTCCCGTATCGCTTTCGATCGGCTTCGCATCCAGGTCTCGCCGTGCTGTGGTTCGCCCTCGAATTGCCCTCGTTGCCGCTGCAGCTGGTTGAGCGCGGCGGCGAATCGCTCGTTCCTGTCGTGGTCTCGGAAGGCGCGGCACAGCGCCCGGTCGTGGCCTGCGCCAATCGGGCCGCGAAGGATGCGGGCGTTCGTGAGGGGCAAGCGGTGGCGGCCGCGAAGGCGCTCACGGGAGAGCTTCGCATCGTCGCGCGTGATCTCGCTGCGGAAAGCGATTGCCTCGAACGTCTCGCGACGTGGGCCGGCCAGTTCACGCCGATGTCGTGCGTGGACGGGCAGGGGATCGCGCTCGAGGTGGAAACGACGCAGCGTCTCTTCGACGGCCACGCGAAGCTCGCTTCATCGATTCGCCGTGGCATCCACGAGTTGGGATTCCACGCGACACTGGGGATCGCGCCTACGCCACTCGCAGCGAGATTGTTTGCGCGTGCCGAATCGGAAGGGCTCAAGGCGCGCGCTTGCCTGGAACTGCACGAAATCCGCGAGCGAGTCGCGGGCCTGCCGCTATTCCTCATGGATTGGCCCCATGAAGCACTCGCGAGGCTCACGGATCTCGGCGTGCTTCGGCTGCGGGACATCTTCGAGCTTCCGGCGGAAGGCATCGCGCGGCGTTTCGGTCCAGCAATCACCGCATCGCTCGACCGCCTCATCGGAAAACTCCCCGATCCTCGCGAGCCGCACGTCCCGCCGCCGAGATTCCGCTCGCGGCTCGAGCTGCCCGCAGAAGCCGATGGTGTCGAGGCGCTTCTTTTTCCGCTGCGGCGCCTGCTCGTCGAATTCGAAGGCTCGATGCGAGGGCGCGGGGCGGGCGTGCAGCGACTCACGCTCGCGCTGGAACACGGCCGCAAGGCACGCACGCATCTCGCGCTGGATTTCTCTTCTCCGGAGCGCGAAGCTGAATTCATCCTCGCCATCGCCCGCGAAAAGCTGGGCCGCCTCACGCTTCCGGCGGCGACGATCGCCCTCGACCTTCGCGCCGACGCATTGCTTCCCTACGTGCCGCGCGAATCGACGTGGCTACCCGGCGCGCAGGAGCAGGCGCTCGATCGCGATCGATTGATCGAGCGGCTCACCGCGAGGCTCGGGAGCGAGAAGGTCTTCGGGATCGCCATCGCGAACGACCATCGCCCGGAACGTAATTCGGGGTCAGACCCCGGGTTCAGGCTTGGCGGCCGCAAGGGCGGCCAGAAGAGCTCGGGGTCTGACCCCGAACTACCTCATCGGCCCCAATTCCTGCTCAATCGCCCTCAACGCCTGGTCGTCGAAGGGGGCAATCCGGTCCTTCAAGGCTCGCTCGAGCTGGTCGCCGGCCCCGAGCGCATCGAATCCGGATGGTGGGATGGCGAAGAAGTGAGCCGCGATTACTTCGTGGCGACGAATCCGCGCGGCGAGACGTTCTGGATCTTTCGCGAGCACCACGGCGAGTCGTCGTGGTACCTCCATGGCCTCTTCGCGTAGGGCAGGGCGATGATACCCGGCTACGCCGAGCTGCATTGCCTCACCAACTACAGCTTCCTGCGCGGCGCTTCCGATCCCGAAGAGCTCGTGCACCGTGCGTCCAGTCTCGGCTATCGCGCGCTCGCCATCACCGACGAATGCTCGGTGGCCGGCATCGTTCGCGCCCACATGGCCGCGAAGGACGTGGGATTGAAGCTCATCATCGGCACGGAACTCACTCTGTCCGATGGATTGAAGCTCGTGCTCCTCGCGACCCGCATCCGCGGCTACGAGACGATGTGCGAGCTCATCACGAAAGCCCGGCGCGCCGCGGAAAAAGGCTCCTATCTCCTGCATCGCTTCGGCATTCCGCGGGATCCCGAAGGCTTGCAGGCGATCTGGATACCGCGGGCGATCGAAGAAGAGCAGGGCCGGTGGATGGCATCGAGCTTTCCCGGCAACGCGTGGATCGGAGTCGAGCTGCTGCGCGGCGGCGATGACGAAGGCCGCATGCAAGCCCTCGAAGCGATCGGCGCGAAGCTCGGCATGCGCTGTGTCGCCACGGGCGACGTGCACATGCACGTGCGGGCGAGGAAGCGCCTTCAGGATGTGATGACCGCCATCCGTCTCCGCTGTCCGCTGGCCGAGGTGGGACGCAAGCTCCACCCGAACGGCGAGCGTCACCTGCGATCCATCGGCCGGCTCTCGGCAATCCTTCCGGCGCGCCTGCTCGCCGCGGCCCTCGATCTTGCGAGCCGCTGCTCGTTTTCCCTCGACGAGATCCGCTACGAATATCCCGAGGAGCTCGTTCCTCGGGGTCAGACCCCGACGACGCATCTTCGCGATCTCACGATGAAGGGACTCGCGCGGCGTTATCCCGGTGGCGCCCCGTCGAGCGTGGTCGGGATCGTCGAGCACGAGCTGAAGCTCATCGCCGAGCTCGCCTACGAGCCCTTCTTCCTCACGGTGAACGACATCGTGGAGTTCGCCCGCAAGGAGAAGATCCTCTGCCAGGGTCGTGGCTCCGCGGCCAACTCCGCCGTCTGCTATTGCCTGGGCATCACGGAAGTCGACCCCGGCCGCATGTCGGTGCTCTTCGAGCGCTTCATCTCGAAGGAAAGGAACGAGCCGCCCGACATCGACGTGGATTTCGAGCACCAACGCCGCGAGGAGGTGATCCAGTACATCTATGCGAAGTACGGGCGCGAGCGCGCTGCCATCGCCGCGGTCGTCATCACGTATCAACCGCGAAGCGCGCTTCGCGACGTCGGCAAGGCGCTCGGGCTTTCGCTCGACCAGGTGGATCTCCTCTCGAAGTCCATGTCGTGGTGGGACGATCGCGAGGCGTTGAAGCGGCGGCTCCTCGAAGCGGGCTTCGATCTCGACAATCGCATCGTGAAGCAGGTGATCGAGCTCACGCAGCAGCTCGTGGGTTTCCCGCGCCATCTGTCGCAGCATCCGGGCGGCTTCGTGATCGACAACCGGAGGCTTTCGCGCCTGGTGCCCGTCGAGAATGCCTCGATGCCCGATCGCACCGTGATCCAGTGGGACAAGGACGACCTCGATTCCCTCGGGCTGCTCAAGGTCGACGTGCTCGGTCTCGGGATGCTCTCGTGCATCCGCCGCGCGCTCGACCTCGTGAGCGAACGTCGCGGAAAACGCATCGAGATGCAGGACATCCCGCCCGAAGATCCCGCCGTCTACGAGATGATCCAGCGCGCCGACACGATCGGCGTCTTCCAGATCGAGTCGCGCGCGCAGATGTCGATGCTGCCGAGGTTGAAGCCGAAATGCTTCTACGACCTCGTGATCGAGGTGGCGATCGTGCGTCCCGGCCCGATCATGGGTGGCATGGTGCATCCATACCTGCGCCGCCGCCAGGGCAAGGAGAAAGTCTCCTACGCGAGCGAGGACGTGAGGAAGGTCCTCGAGCGCACGTTGGGCGTCTCGATCTTCCAGGAGCAGGTGATGCAGCTCGCCGTGGTCGCCGCGGGCTTCACTCCCGGCGAAGCCGACCGCTTGCGCCGCGCGATGGCGTCGTGGCGGAGGAGGGGAGGGATTGAGCCCTTCCGCGACAAGCTCATCAACGGAATGCTCGCGCGCGGATACGACCGCAAGTTCGCCGAGCAGATCTTCCAGCAGATGCAGGGCTTCGGGGAGTATGGCTTTCCCGAATCGCACGCGGCGAGCTTCGCGCTACTCGTGTACGTCTCGAGCTGGTTGAAGCACTACGAACCGGCTGCGTTCGCCTGCGCGTTGCTGAACAGCCAGCCGCTCGGCTTCTACTCGGTCTCCTCGATCGTCCAGGACGCGAAAAGGCATGGCGTCGAAGTGCTTCCCGCGGATGTCCAGGTGAGCAACGTGGACAGCACGCTTGAGCACGGGATTGTTACCCTGGACGTCGCAGTGGCGACAATGATCCGGGGCCCACGCCTCCGCCTGGGTTTGGGCCTCATCAAGGGACTTAAAGTAACTTCTTCAGATCGCGTTGTATCAGCCCGATCTATAAGGCTATTCGACTCCACCGAGGACCTTGCCCGCCGCTCCGGCCTCGATCGCCGCGACCTCAGCGCCCTGGCCGCCGCGGACGCACTGGCGAGCCTTGCGGGCCATCGCCGGACCGCCCTTTGGGAAACCCTCGCGATCGATGAAACGACCCGGCTCGCGCTACCTGCGATCCCCGTGGAATCGCCTCTGCTCCTCGAGCCCACGGAAGGCGAGAACATCGTCGCCGACTACGAAACGCTCGGCCTCACGCTGCGCCGCCATCCGCTCGCGCTTCTTCGCGATCGATTGAAGAAGCGCCGAATCCGCACGGCCGAGGAGGTCGCGCAATCGCGGCATGGTCAATTGATTCGCGCGGCGGGCATCGTCACCTGCCGGCAGCGTCCGGCGACGGCGAGCGGCGTGATTTTCGTGACGCTCGAGGACGAGACCGGCTACGTGAACCTCATCGTGTGGAACAACGTCTCGGAGCGGCAGCGGCGTGAGCTGCTGGGTTCGAGGCTATTGGCCGTGAGCGGCGAAGTCCAGCGCGAAGGAAGCGTCGTCCATGTCCTCGCGCGCCGCCTCGAGGATCTCTCGGAGATGCTGGGCCGGCTCTCGACCACGAGCCACGACTTCCACTGACTCGGGCTGCGCCGCTAGAAGGGCAGCCGCGAGATCGCTTTCGTCTGCGTGACTCCGTTCACCGTGTACGTCATCGACGCGTTGTTCGGATCCGTGAAACTGATCGACAGCGTTCCCACCTGGCCGACCACGAGCGCCGCGGGGTTGTAGGCCGCGCCGAGGACGGGCGATCCGTGCGTGCCGTAGAGCGCGCCCGAGTAGGTGTTGCCGGACCACTGGCCATCGGGCATCACGTACCACACGGTCTGCCCGTTCGCGTTGTACGTGTACCAGGCCGCGAAGATGTTGTGGTATTGCTGCGTGAGCACGACGCCCCAGCCGTTCTGGCTCGTGCCGCCCCACCACATGTCGGTGTAGTTCTCGATGGGCGAGGTATCCACGACGCCGAACTGCTCGCGCTGGATGCTCTTGGTGCCGAAGACGCCGCCCACCGTGTACGTGAGCGTCGCGGTCGACGCGCTCGTGAACGTGACGGCACCCGTTCCCACCGATCCGTTCGCCGCGAACTTCGTCGAATCGTAGTTCGCGAACGAGCTGCCGGAGGGAATGTAGAGCGCGCCCGAGTAGCTCGTGTGCGAGGAATTCCACGTGCCCGTCGGCATCACGATCCACTGCGGATTGCCGTTCGCGTCGTAGATATACCAGGCGAGGAAGAGGGCGTCCTGGTGCTGCGTGATCGTGAGGCCCCAGCCGTTTTCCTGCGAGCCGGCCCACCAGAGGTCCTGGTAGCTCGACGTATTGGTCGGCGTCGAGGACGTGCACGTGTTCGACACGGTCTGGTATTGGCCCGGAGTCCACGTGGAACCCACGCAAGAGTAGCTGCGCGACTGCGTGATGGCACCCGTCTGCCCCGTGGGGCACGCGAGGATTTGCGTGTCGTTCGGCGGTTGCGATCCCGTGCAGCCGCTGGTGGGCGGGGGCGTCGAGCTGTTCGTCGTCGCCTGCGCGGGCGTCGAGTTGCCGGAGCAGTTGCCGGCCGCGTCGCACGCGCTCACGTTGAACGTGTACGTGGTGCCCGCGCTCAGGTTGTTCACCGTGGCACTCGGGTTCGCGACCGTTCCCAGCAACGTCCCGCCGACGTAGACGTTGTATCCGGTCACGCCCACGTTGTCGGTCGACGCGCTCCAGCTCAACGTCACCTGGCTCGTGCTGATCGGCGTCGCCGAAAGGTTCGTGGGCACGCTGGGCGGCGTCGTGTCGCCGGCCTGCGTCTGCGCGGTCACCGCGGCGGTTTGCGCCGAGCAGTTGCCCGCCGCGTCGCAAGCCTGCACGGCGAAGTGGTAAGTCGAGTTCGCGCTGAGGCCGCCCACCGATGCGGCCGTGCCGGCGACCGAGCCGATCTGCGTGCCGCTCGAGAACACGCGGTACTGCGTGACGCCCACGTTGTCCGTCGAGGCGTTCCAGCTCAGGTTGATCTGGGTCGTGCTGACAGGCGTGGCTGCAAGACCCGTCGGCACGCTCGGCGCTTGCGTATCCGGACCCGGGCTGCCGCCACCAGGCGCTCCATAGAGATGCACGCAGGCCGCGATGTCGTCACTGCCCAGCGTGGTATTGCCGGTGTAGGCGGTGAGCGGCGGACCGGACATGACCTGGCCGGCCACGTCGGAGTGATCGATGCCGATCGAGTGGCCGATCTCGTGCGTCGCGGTCGCGTCGAAGTCCGACGCGGGGCTGTAAGTAGCGCTGTAAGACGCGTTGAACCGGATCTCCGCGTCGACGATGTTGTTGTTGCTGTCCCAGGCGATGTTCGTGATGCCGGTCGTGGGTGCGGCGATGTTGGTCGCGTCCCAGCCGATCACGTTCACGCCGTCGATCTCCGCCGGGCTGTGCTGGAGCGAAAAACCGGTCGTCGTCGTTCCCTGGTAGGAGAATGAGATATTGCACACGCCCGACCACTTGGACATCGAGTCGTTGAGCTGCGAGAGCACCGCGGACATGGAGATGCCGGCCGGGCGGTTTGCGTCGTTGTAGTACCAGCGCATGACGCCGCCGGGGTGCGTCGCGCCAGTGGGCGACATCAACCGGTACTTGAGCGTGTCGGCTTCGTCGAACGCGTGGGTGCCGGTGGCGATCGGCCGGACCACGGGGTCGGCCATCGCAGTGGCGCCGAAGCCGGCCAGCAACAGGACCAGCGCGAAGGGACTGAGGACACGCTTCATGGGTGCGGGATCTCGTTGTTTCACCTGTAAGACATTAGCTTCTGGAGGCTTCCTTTTCTGTGAGCGAATTCTCACAAGACATGTGGGATCTGACTGACGCATAATTTGTATTATGTAAACTCTTTCATATGAACTACCCGGGCGCGTTCAAATCCCAATAGTCATGTACAGAAAGGCACTGGCGGGACTGATCTTCGCGGGGCTCTGCAACCCTGCTTTCGCGGCCGACACGCAGGCGCCATCGGTTCCCGGGGGAATCACGGCAACGGTCCGGGGCACGACCGTGATCTTCCTCGCGTGGCAGGCCTCGAACGACAACGTGGGCGTGGCGAGCTACGAGGTCTTCAAGAATGGCGCGTATGCGGGAAGCGTCGGAAGCAACGGCGCAGGCCTCAACGGGCTTTCGCCGGGAACGACGTACTCGTTCACCGTTGCGGCGTGCGATGCCGCAGGCAATTGCTCCGCGCAATCCGGCGCGGTCTCCGCGACCACGCTTGCGGCAGATTCGCAGGCGCCATCCGTTCCGAGTGGATTCACGGCCACGGCGCTGGGTGACAGCCAGATTGGACTCGCGTGGGGCGCATCGACCGACAACCTCGGAGTGACGGGCTACAAGGTTTTCAAGGGCGCGGCGCTCCTGGGAATGTTTTCCGCGACCAACTTCACCGTGAGCCAGCTCGATCCCGGGAC
>DATGGI010000144.1:0-2541 GCA_035308545.1 Usitatibacter sp. | reverse complement strand
GGACCACGTCGTGGGACTACCGCATCACCGATGCGTGGGAGAGCGATTCGGAGTTTTCCGTGATCCTCGACGACAATGGCATCGTCTTGAGCAAGCTCGTCGTACGGCTGGGGCAATGATGAGCCGGCGTTTGCTGCACGCGGCGCTCGCTTCGCTGCCGATCGTCGTGGCGAGCCTTCCCGCGCACAGCGCCGGAGATGCCACGCGCGGCGGGACCCTGTATGGATCGCTCTGCGTGGGCTGCCACTCCCTCGACGAGAATCGCGTAGGCCCCGCACATCGCGGCGTGTTCGGCCGCAAGGCGGGAAGCGCTCCGGACTACGGCTATTCCTCGGCGCTAGCGTCGTCCCGTGTGGTCTGGTCGGAGGAAACGCTCGATCGATGGCTCACCGATCCCGAAAAGTTCATACCGGGACAGAAGATGTCCGTCTCGGTTGCGAAGGAGGCGGACCGGCAGGACCTGATCGCCTATCTGAAGGCGCAGTCCCGCAAGTAGGCGCTCTACAGCACGTTATGGCCCGTGATCAACGACGGCAGCCACGTCGAGAACCACGGCACGTAGGTGACGAGGTTGATCGCGACGAAGATGGCGAGGTAGTACGGCCACGCGCTCTTCGTGGCCTCGCCGATCGACACGTTGCCGATGGCGCACCCCACGAACTGCACCGCGCCCACCGGCGGATGGACGAGGCCCAACGCGCAGTTGAGCAGCAGCATCATCCCGAACTGGACCGGTCCCACGCCCATCTGGATCGCAAGGGGCAGGAAGAGCGGCGTCGTGATGAGGATGTGCGCCGCCATGTCGAGGAAGACGCCGAGGAACACCTGGATGATGTTGATGTAGAGCAGCATGAGCCACGGAGTCGTGGTCGCCGTGAGCAGCGCATGCTCGATTGAATCCGGGATCTCCAGGTACGCCATCTGGTACCGGAGCATGTTCGACACGCCGATCAGCAGCAACACGATGCCCGTCGTGCGCGAGGCCTTCGCGAGCGACTTCACGAGCTTCTCGCGCGTCATCGTCCTGTAGATGAAAGCCGTGAGAACCAGCGAGTAGGTCACGGCGACGGCCGCCGCCTCGGTGGGCGTCGCGATGCCCTTCATCACGCAACCCAGGATGATGCCCACGACGAGGAGTCCCGGCAGCGACGCGATGAAGGTCCGCAACACCGTGCCCCACCCGGGAAACGCGTGCACGAGCGAGCGGCCGTCCGGGCTCTTCGGGAATCCGTATCGCACGGCCTGCCAGCGCGCGGCGACCAGCATGCAGACCATGATCCAGAAGCACGGGATCAATCCCGCGAACATGAGGTCGCCGATGGACACGCCGTGCACCGGCGTGTCGCCGATCATCCCGGTCGCGGCCTGCGCCGCGAACGCGTAGATGATCATGTTGTGCGAAGTCGGCATCAGCGCGCCGGAAAGCGACGCGTGCGTCGTGACGTTCACCGCGTATGCCGCGCTATATCCCTCGCGCTTCATGATCGGGATCATCACGCCGCCCATCGCGGAGGTATCGGCCACGGGCGAGCCGGACACGCCGCCGAAGAGCGTCGATGCGACCACGTTGGCGAGGCCGAGCCCGCCCCTCCAATGGCCGACCAGGCTTCGCGCGAAGGCGACGATCTTGTCGGCGATCCCGCCGTGCAGCATGAGTTCGCCGGAGAAGATGAAGAACGGGATCGCGAGGAAGGAGAACACGTTCATTCCCGAGGTCATCATCTGCACGGACGTCTCGAAGGGCAGCCCTTCGACCAGGAACGTGGCGATGCAGCTCAAGCCCAGCCCGATGGCGACGGGAACGCCCAGCAGCAGGAAGACGACGAAGCTCAGGCACAGGACCGTCAGTGCCACGAGCGCGCCACTTCCTTCCCGGTCCAGAGGGCCAGGATGTGCTCGATCGCGAAGAGCGTGATTGCAACGCCGGCCAGCACGACGGGCGCGTAGCGGAATGCTTCGGAGATGCCCAGTGTCGGGATCGTGTCGCCGCGCAACGAGAGGGCCAATTCCCCGCCACCGAAGGTGAGCGCGAGCGCGAAGAGGATCGTGAGGATCTGCACCAGCAGCTTCGCGGCGAGGCGGACCTTCGCGGGCAGGATCGACACCAGGGAATCCATGCCGATGTGCGTCGTGTCACGCACGCCCGCGGAAGCGGCGAACATCGCGACCGAGATCACCAGCAGGAGCGATACCTGCTCCACGTACGCGGGCGCGTTGTTGAACGCGTATCGCATCACGACGCCGTACACCACGACAACCAGCAATCCCGCGAGGCACGCGCAGGCGATGTACAGGGCCCACCGCGCCAGGACGGCGTTCAGCGCGGACAGCCGTCCCAGCAGCGGCGCGATCCTCATCGGCTATTTCGTGTCGACGATTTCCTTCACCAGCGCCTTCAATTCGGGCGTGTTGGCGAACTTGTCCCAGACGGGCTTCTCGGCGTCCACGAAGCTCTTGCGGTCGATCTCGGAGGCCGGGATGATCTTCGCGCCTCCCTTGATGACGGCGGCGCGGGACTCCTTCTCCTTCGCATCCCAGAGC
>DATGGI010000143.1:0-6116 GCA_035308545.1 Usitatibacter sp. | reverse complement strand
CTTTCCTTCCGTTCCCACCTCGCGCGCGACGCGCGTCACTTCCGACGCGAAGGACCGCAGCTGGTCCACCATCGTGTTGATCGTGTTCTTGAGCTCGAGCACCTCGCCCTTCACGTCCACCGTGATCTTCTTGGAGAGGTCACCCGTCGCGACGGCCGTGGTCACGTCCGCGATGTTGCGTACCTGACCCGTGAGGTTTCCGGCCATGGAGTTCACGGAGTCGGTCAGGTCCTTCCACGTTCCCGCCACGCCCTTCACGCGCGCCTGGCCGCCGAGCTTGCCCTCGGTGCCGACCTCGCGCGCCACCCGCGTCACTTCGGAAGCGAACGAGGAGAGCTGCTCCACCATCTTGTTGACGGTCTTGGCGGTGCGCAGGAACTCGCCTTCGAGCGCCCGATCGTCGACCTCGAGGGCCATGGTCTGCGACAGGTCGCCCTGGGCCACGGCGCCGATCACGCGCGCGGTGTCGCTCGTGGGGTGGACCAGGTCGCCGATCAGCGCGTTGACCGAGCCGATCGAGTCCTTCCAGAATCCGCGCACGTCGCCGAGCGAGGCGCGCACCTTGAGCTTGCCTTCCTTGCCGACCCGTTGGCGCAGGTGCGCCAGCTCCTCGGCCATGCGGCCGTTCAGGTCGACGACCTCGTTGAAAGTCTCCGCGAGCTTGCCCTGCATGCCGGTCCATTCCAGCGGAAGGCGAACGGTTCCGTCGCCTTGCTTCAGCGCGACGAGCGCGGACAGGAGTTGCCTGGCTTCGCGTTGGGAAAAGACGAGATCGGACTCGCTGGGTTTGCGCCCCTTGCGCTCCGCGACTGCGGTCGACCCCTCGTGTGCGTTCTTCATCGTCAAATCAACTCCCCGCGTTGTTCGACACGCCGAAGTGGCGCTCGATAACGCGTATCTGATCGTCGAGATTGCCCCTGAGTTTTTCGATGGCGCGCTTGAGCCCCGCATCGTCGAGCGTGCCGGACTCCATCAGGTGAAGCCACCCGGACATCGCGGACAGCGGCGTGCGAAGGTCGTGCGACACTGCGCGCGCCACCTCAGCCGGAATGGAGTTGCGCGCCTTCCTGCGGCTCGCGAGGCTCGTGATCGCATTCGTGAGGATGTCGGAGTCGGCATCCAGCAACTCGCCGTCGCAAACCACGAGCGCGGTCTCGCATTCGGAAAGCGCGCTGGCTGCGCTCTCCCAGCTATCCACCTCGACAACGCCGATGCCGGCCTTCTGGAGAGCGGCGAGTACAGGCTCGGCGCGCGGCCTCCCCTGCGAAATTTTCAAGACGGTAGTAGTCATGCGTCACCCGAACCGAGGCATACCGACTATAGGCGCCGGATTGCGTATTTATATGTAGGACGCCTCCTACATGTTTGGTTCCGGATGGCGTCCTACAATGGGGGTAAGAAAAGAGAGCAACCCTCGCGGGAAGGTACCGCGATATGGGAGCGCGCGCCCCGCAATGAGTACCGCATTGCCCCTCAAGGTTTTCATCGCCGAAGACTCGGCCGCCGTGGCCGAGATGCTGGCGGAGCTGGTCGCGCAGCCGGGGCGCGTCAATGTCGTCGGGACGGCCGAGTCGGGCGACGCGGCGGTCGAATCCATCCGTCGAACGCGCCCTGACGTGGTGGTCCTGGACCTGCAGCTGAAGACCGGATCCGGGACCGACGTGATCCGCTCCTTGCGAGCCGATGCGGCGCTCGCCGGGACCCGGATCATCGTGATCTCGAACCACGTCGCCCCGCACATGAAGGCGGGCTGCCTGGAGCTAGGCGCCGACGATTACTTCGACAAGGTGAAGGAACTGCCCGCGCTTCTCGCGAGGCTCACGGAGTTCGCCTCCGCGAAGGGCTGAAAAAGGCGGGACGCCGCTGTTTGTGTCCGCCCGGCGTCCCGCAAGGCGCAATCGTCAGGCGGGCTTCACCGTGAGATTGTTGTGAACTTCCTTCACGCCCTTCACGCCGGAGGCGAGGCGGGTGGCGCGGGTCTTCGCGTCTTCGGTATTGGCCAATCCGTTCAGCGTGACCACGCCGTCCTTCGTATCGACGTCGATCTTGAGGACGCTCAAGTCCGCATCCTTGAGGATGTCGGTCTTCACCGAGGCCGTGATCGCGGCGTCGTCGAGAGTCTTGCCGGTCTGGTCGCTCGCGCTCGCGATATCGGTCTTCGCGTTCGCGACCGCGTTGTCGACCTTCTGTCCCATCGTCGAGCTGCTCGTGTCGGCGGATGTGGCGTTGGTCGTGACGGACGAGGAGGTCGAAGTATCGGAGGTGGAACTGTTCGCACCGACCGTCGGATTGTTCGTCTTGTCGGGCGAGCAGGCGCCCAAGGCCAGCGCAAGCGGCAATGCCGCCAGCAAGAGGGTCGGGGAATTCGTCTTCATCGTCGGCTCCTGTGAATGTGCAGTGTGTGACCCCACCATGCTAGGCGGACGCTGAGGCGCCCTCAGTCGGCGCCCCTCGCGATCGAACGTCGGAGCGCGCCGTCGGACTCCTCCGACGGACGAATCCTCGCGCGCCGACAGTGCGCACCCCTCGGCTCGTCCTACTCTTACAGCGTTGCCCCTCACCACGTTCACGAGGAAAGGAACGATCATGAACACGACCCACAACGTGATCGCAGCCGCCCTTTTCGGAGTGGCGCTGGCCGCGGGTTGCGCCAACATGGGCGGCGAGACCGTCGGGCAAAGCGCGCGCGATTCCGAAATCACGGCCAAGGTGAAGGCCAAGTTCGTGGCCGACAGCACGGTCAGCGCCCTCGACATCAAGGTCGACACGTACAAGGGCACCGTCCAGCTTTCCGGCTACGCGAAGAACGTAGACGAGATCACCCGCGCGAACGACATCGCCTGGCACACCGAGGGCGTGAAGCTCGTTCGAAACGACATCCACCTTCAATAGACGACAGAAAAGGAAATTGACCATGAGAACCCAAGCCAATCCCTCCCCGATCGAGCGCGACATCCAGAACGTCGTGGCCGACACGCAGGAGCTGTTGAAGACGATGGAAAACGAAGGCGGCGCGCAGTTCGACGCGGCCCGCGAGCGCGCGAGGTCCACGATCGCGAGCGCGCGCCAGACGCTGGGCGAGCTGCAGAAGAACGTGCAGGACAGCGCGCGGATGGCCATCGACACCACCGACGGATATGTGCGCAGCAACCCCTGGCAGGCGGTCGGCATCAGCGCCGCGGTCGGCGCGGTGGTCGGCTTCCTCATCTCGCGGCGCTAGGAAACGCGCCATGCACGAAACGCGCGGTTTCGTGGGCAACGTTCGCGGACTCGCGTCCGACGGCGTGCGGATGGTGCGCACGCGGCTCGAGCTGATGGCGATCGAGCTGCAGGAGGAAAAGGCGCACGCCGTGCGGCAGATCGTCATCGCCTCGGCCGCGCTCTACCTGCTCACCTTCGGAACGCTGCTTGCGATCCTCGCGATCGGGCTTGCGCTTCCGCCGGGGCCGCGCGAGACGGTCTTCGCGGTCCTCGCGCTCGTGTTCCTCGCCCTGGGCGGGCTGGGAGCATGGATGGGATTCTCGACGCGGCGCCATTCGTTGTTCGGCGAGACGCTCGCCGTGCTGGGGCGCGACGAGCAGG
Organism: Usitatibacter sp.; assembly: GCA_035308545.1. Taxonomy (GTDB): domain Bacteria; phylum Pseudomonadota; class Gammaproteobacteria; order Burkholderiales; family Usitatibacteraceae; genus Usitatibacter. Next base: position 2,534 of record DATGGI010000143.1, on the reverse strand, counting down.
CGTTGAGAGGGACCGGTGACTGAGCTCGAGATGTTGCGCCGGCGCCGCGAGCTGGTCGTCCTTTCGGCGGACGTGCAAAGGGCCACCGTGGTGTGCCGTCTCGATCGCATAGAGACAGGCCCGCTGCGTGTGTTGGCGGTAGTCGCCACGAATGCGGCGCGCGTCGTCGCCAAGCGCCGGATCGCATTCGCGCTTGTCGCGCTGGCGAGCCGGATGTTCGGGCGTCGGCGGGGCGCGCAGCGCGCCTGAATTTTCGATTCACAAACCAAAGGAGACTCACATGCTTTACTGGGCTGCCGTGTTCTTCCTCATCGCGTTGGTCGCCGGCGTTTTCGGCTTCGGCGGCATCGCCGCAGGGGCCGTGGGCATCGCGAAGATCCTGTTCTTCATCTTCCTGGTCCTGTTCATCGTGTCGCTGGTGATGGGCGGCATCCGCAGGGGCTGAAAAGGAGGCCAATCATGACGAAATGCCATTGGGTGCTGGCCGCGGCGCTGGGCGCCGCGGTTCCTGCCTTCGGCTTCGCGCTGCATGACGATACGATCCGGCTCGCGGAGAATGCGCCGTTCAACGCGACCCATGGACGCGTGACGTCGATCGAATTCGTGCGCGGATCCTCCGGACATTCACCGGCCGGTGCGATCGTGGGCGGAGTGATCGGCGGCGTGCTGGGCCACCAGATCGGCAGCAGTCGCGGCAACGACGCCGCCACCATTGCCGGCGCGGCCGGCGGCGCGGTCGTCGGCAACGAGGTGAGCAAGGAGCACGAGCGGCACGACTACTATCGGATCGGCATCCGCTTCAAGGATGGCCGTGAGGAAACGCTCGAGCGCGACTCCGCGGGCGACCTTCGCGTGGGCGACCGCATTCGCCTCACCGAGGGCGGGACGATCGAGCGCGACTGAATTCCGTCGTTTCGCGGGAAGGAGTCATGGGGTAGACTTTCGTCGTCCCCATGACTTCTCCCCCTTTTGCTAACAAGCCGGAGGCTTCTCCAGGCTTGCTGCCGGCGCGAATCTGGCTTCCCCTCATCGTCGCCGTGGCCATCTCCGTCGCGACGCTGGTTGCGACCGAGCTTTCCGCCCGCGTGTTCACGGACACCAAGGCCGAGATCGGCGCGGCGTTGACGCTGCGCGCGAAGATCCTGCAGCTCGAGAAGACGGTCATCGAAGCGGAGACTTCGCAGCGCGGCTACCTGCTCACGCGCAAGGAATCGTACCTCGAGCCGTTCCAGCGCTCTGTCGGGGAGATTCGCCCCATCCAACGCGAGATCCTGGACCTGGTGCACGACGAGAAGGCCGAGCGCGACAGGCTCACGGACCTGAATGCCCTCATCGCCACGAAGCTCGCCGAGATGGAGCGCACGGTGAAGGTCGCGAACGCCGAGGATTTCGAGCACGCGCTGGCGATCGTCGAAGGCGACGAAGGCCGCCAGCTCTCCGAGAAGCTGCACAGCGCGTTCGCGGGCCTCAACGCGACCGTGAGCCAGCAAATGGAGCAACGTTCCGGAGACTGGGAGGATTCGGTCCGGACGAGCCGCTCGGCCGTCTTCACCGCGGTGGGGCTGAACGTGGTGCTCATCGCGATCCTGTCGCTGCTGCTGATTCGCGACCAGCGCCAGATCCGCGCCGCCCAGCAGTCGCAGGCCTTCTATGCGGAGGTGCTCGAAAGCGAGGTCGTGAAGCGCACGAAGGAGCTCTCGTCGCTCTCCGCGTACCTGCAAACCAATTCAGAGCGCGAGAAGGCGTCGCTCGCGCGCGAGCTGCACGACGAGCTGGGCGGCATCCTCACTCCCGCGAAGATGGATATCGCGTGGCTGGAGGGGCGGCTCGGCAGCAATCCCGACTTCGGCGAGCGCATGCGGCGGGTGTCGCAGCTGGTCGACCAGGCCATCGATCTCAAGCGACGCATCATCGAGAACCTGCGGCCGTCGTTGCTGGACCACCTGGGGCTCGCCGCGGCCCTGCAGTGGTACGTGGAGGAGGCGTGCAAGTCGGCAAACCTCGAATGCACGTTCAACGTGAGCGATCATCTCGAGCGCCTGCCTTCCGATCTCGAGATCGCGCTCTATCGCGTCATCCAGGAAAGCCTCACCAACGCCATCCGCCACGCGAACTGCAAGCGGATCGACCTTTCGGTCGAGCGCACGGACCGCGGCCTGGCGCTCTCGATCGCAGACGACGGCGTGGGGATCGGCGACATCGAGGCCGCAAAGAAGGTCTCGCACGGGCTCGCCGGGATGAGCCATCGCGTGCGGTCCGTGAACGGGACGATCGACATCCGCAGCGCCAAGGGCGCCGGGACTCGCGTGGAAGTGTTCGTGCCGCTTGCCGCGGAGACGCCCGCGAAGGGCTAGGCGGTCAGTTCTTGCGGCCGGCGAGGAGCTGGTCGATCAGCTGCGGAAGTGTCGCGAAGTCCTTGCTCTTGTCGAGGAAGTAGTCGGCGCCCGCCTCGAAGGCCGCATTCCTCAGCGCGGGCACCGCGTGGTTCGTGAGCACCACGATGCACGCATGGCGCCGGCGGCCGGCCGCGCGCA